>JAJYTV010000373.1 GCA_021792885.1 Bacillota bacterium | reverse complement strand
CTTGCCGCCCAGGGGCTGCTGCGTAACGAGCGAGTAGGGGCCGGTGGAGCGGGCGTGGATCTTGTCGTCGACGAGGTGCGCCAGCTTCAGCATGTAGACGTAGCCGACCGTGACCTCGTTGTCGAACGGCTCGCCGGTGCGCCCGTCGCGCAGCTGGGTCTTGCCGTTCGACGGCAGGCCCGCCTCGTGCAGCTGGCCGAGGATGTTCTCCTCGTTCGCGCCGTCGAAGACCGGGGTCGCCATATGCAGGCCGAGCGCGTGGGCGGCCCACCCGAGGTGGGTCTCCAGCACTTGGCCGATGTTCATGCGCGAGGGGACGCCGAGCGGGTTCAGCACGATCTCGACCGGCGTGCCGTCCGGCAGGAACGGCATATCCATCTCCGGCAGGATGCGTGCGACGACGCCCTTGTTGCCGTGGCGGCCGGCCATCTTGTCGCCTTCGGAGATCTTGCGCTTCTGGGCGATGTAGACCCGCACCAGCTGGTTCAGGCCCGGTGCGAGCTCGTCGCCGTTCTCGCGCGAGAACACCTTCACGTCGACGATGATCCCGCTCTCGCCATGCGGCACGCGCAGCGAGGTGTCTCGCACCTCGCGCGCCTTTTCGCCAAAGATCGCGCGCAGCAGGCGCTCCTCCGCCGTGAGCTCCGTCTCGCCCTTCGGCGTGACCTTGCCGACCAGGATGTCGCCGGGCCGCACCTCGGCGCCGACGCGGATGATCCCGCGGTCGTCGAGGTCCTTGAGGACGTCCTCGCCGACGTTCGGGATGTCGCGGGTGATCTCTTCAGGCCCCAGCTTCGTGTCGCGCGCCTCACACTCGTACTCCTCGATGTGGATCGAGGTGAAGACGTCCTCGCGCACGGCCTTCTGGGAAATCAGGATGGCGTCCTCGTAGTTGTAGCCCTCCCAGGGCATGAACGCTACGAGCACGTTGCGTCCGAGCGCCAGCTCGCCGTTGTCGGTGGCGGGGCCGTCGGCGATCACCTCGCCCTGCCCCACCTCCTGGCCGAGGTGGACGATTGGCCGCTGGTTGATGCACGTGCCCTGGTTCGAGCGAACGTACTTCAGGAGGCGGTAGGTGTCGGTGTCGCCTTGCGGCGTGCGGATCGAGATCCGGTCGGCCGAGACCGACGCGATCACGCCGGCGCGGCGCGCCACCACGACGACGCCAGAGTCGACCGCCGCCTTGTACTCCATGCCGGTGCCGACAAGCGGCGCCTCCGCCCGCAGAAGCGGCACGGCCTGGCGCTGCATGTTGGAGCCCATGAGGGCCCGGTTCGCGTCGTCGTTCTCGAGGAACGGGATCAGCGCCGTCGCGATCGACACGACCTGCTTCGGCGACACGTCCATGTAGTCGACTTCGTCGGGCGTGACCTGCAGCATGTCGTTCTTGTAGCGCACCGTCACCTTCGCGTTGACGAAGTGCCCCTCGCCGTCCAGGGGAGCGTTCGCCTGCGCGATGACGCAGTCGTCCTCCTCGTCGGCGGTCAGGTAGTGGATGTCGTCGGTGACGACGCTCCGCTCCTTGTCGGCGCGGCGGTACGGCGTCTCGATGAAACCGTACTCGTTGATCCTCGCGTAGGTCGAGAGGGAACCGATCAGGCCGATGTTCGGACCTTCCGGCGTCTCGATCGGGCACATGCGGCCGTAGTGGCTGTGGTGGACGTCGCGCACCTCGAATCCGGCGCGCTCGCGCGAGAGGCCTCCGGGCCCGAGGGCGGACAGCCTGCGCTTGTGCGTCAACTCGGCGAGCGGGTTCGTCTGGTCCATGAACTGCGAGAGCTGCGAGGAGCCGAAGAACTCCTTCACCGCCGCCACGACCGGCCGGATGTTGATCAGCGCCTGCGGCGTGATCGACTCGGCGTCCTGGATCGTCATGCGCTCGCGCACCACGCGCTCCATGCGCGCGAGGCCGATGCGGAACTGGTTTTGCAAGAGTTCGCCGACGGAGCGCAGCCGCCGGTTGCCGAGGTGGTCGATGTCGTCGACGCTGCCGAGGCCGTGGTAGAGCGTGACGAGGTAGTTGACCGTCGCGATGACGTCCTCTCGCGTCAGCGTCTTCACCTCGGTACCGGGCAGGCCGTTCGAGATCACCCGGACGGTCTCGCCGTCGCGCGTGCGGATCTCCACCTGGCGCACGCCGGCCGCGTCGAGCTGCTCCGCGACTTCGCGGGTGAAGGTCTGGCCGGCCGTCGCCAGCACGAGACCGGTCTCGGGGTGGCGGACGTCATGCAGCGCTGCGGACCCGACGATGCGCCGGCGCAGCGAGAGCTTCTTGTTGAACTTGTAGCGGCCCACGGGCGCCAGATCGTAGCGCTTGGCTTCGAAGAACAGGCTTTCGAGCAGCGTGCGCGCCGAATCGAAGGTCGGCGGCTCGCCGGGGCGGATGCGCTTGTAGATCTCCACGAGCGCCTCGTCCTCCGAGGTCGTCGGATCCTTCTCGAGCGTCGCGACGATGTGCGGCTCGTCGCCGAACACCTCGAGGATCCGCGCGTTCGAGGAGAGGCCCATGGCGCGCAGGATGACGGTCGCCGGCAGCTTGCGCGTGCGGTCGACCCGCACCGAAAGCACACCGTTCGTCTCCGCCTCGAACTCGAGCCAGGCGCCGCGGTTCGGGATCATCGTCGACGCGTAGATCGGGTTGCCGTCCGGGTCGTAGGTGCGATGGAAGTAGACGCCCGGAGAGCGCACGAGCTGCGAGACGATGACACGTTCGGCACCGTTGATGATGAAGGTGCCCTTG
>JAJYTV010000372.1 GCA_021792885.1 Bacillota bacterium | reverse complement strand
GGATCCCCGACAAGACGCCGGCGCTCGACAGACTCACCCCGGTCGGCAGCGCTCCGGTCTCGCTCCAGCTCGGGGCGGGGTAGCCAGTCGCTGAGAGGACGAAGCTCGAAGCGCTGCCGACCGTCGTCACCGCGGCGTTCGGGCTCGTGATCTTGGCCGGCTGGTCGACGGCGATCACGAGCGTCTCGCTCGTCGAGGAGGCACTTTCTGCGATCGAGGCGCGTGAGGAGGAGCTGCACAGCTTCCTCACCCTCCTGCCGGATGCCGTAGAGGCGGCCGAGGCGCTGGACCGCGACCGGCCGGCGCAGGCGGGGCCGCTGTACGGCATCCCCTACGCGGTGAAGGACAACATCGTCACGGAAGGCGTGCGCACGACGGCCGCGTCGCGGATCCTCGAAGGCTACCTGCCGCCGTACTCGGCCACGGCCGTGGAGCGGCTGCAGGCGCAAGGAGCGCTGCTGCTCGGCAAGACGAACCTCGATGAGTTCGCCATGGGTTCCTCGACGGAATGGTCCGCCTTCGGTCCGTCGCGCAACCCCGTCGACCCCTCGCGCGTGCCCGGCGGCAGCTCGGGCGGATCGGCCGTGGCCGTCGCGGCGGGCTACTGCCGGTACGCGCTCGGCTCGGAGACGGGGGGATCGGTGCGCCAGCCGGCCGCCTTCTGCGGCTGCGTCGGCCTCAAGCCCAGCTACGGGCGCGTGAGCCGCTACGGGCTGATCGCGTTCGCCTCCTCGCTCGACCAGATCGGCGTGCTGACGGGCGACGTGCGCGACGCGGGGGTCGTGCTGGGCGCGATCGCAGGCAGGGACCCGCACGACCAGACATCCGTCGACGCGCCGGTGCAGGACTACCTTGCGGAGATCGGGCGGGGCGCGCGCGGCCTGCGCTTCGGGGTGCCCGCCGAATACCTCGCGCAGGGCGTCGACCCGGCGGTGCGCGACGAGGTGCTGCGTGCGGCCGACCTCCTCGAGGCGCAGGGCCTCGAGCGGCGGGAGGTCTCGCTTGCGCACACGTCCTACGCGCTCGACGCCTACTACATCATCGCGCCCGCCGAGGCGTCCTCGAACCTGGCGCGCTTCGACGGCATGCGCTACGGGCCGCGGGCCGCGTCGGACGAACTCGTCGAGGCCTACCGGGCCACGCGCGGGGAGGGGTTCGGCCCCGAGGTGAAGCGGCGCATCCTGCTCGGCACCTACGTGCTGTCGGCGGGCTACTACGACACCTACTACCTGCGGGCGCAGAAGCTGCGCACGCTCCTGCGCCGCGAGTTCACCGAGGCGTTCGACGCGGTCGACGTGCTCTTGACGCCCACGACGCCGACGACGGCGTTCCGCTTCGGCGAGAACACGGAGGACCCGCTCGCGATGTACATGGCCGACGCCCTGACGATCCCGGCGAACCTCGCCGGCCTGTGCGCCATCTCGCTGCCCGGCAGGCCGGCGCAGGGCCTGCCCGTCGGGCTGCAGCTGATGGCCGCCCCGATGCGCGAGGACATCCTGCTGCGCGCCGCGGCGGCGCTCGAGGAGGCGGTGCGCTGATGCAGTTCGAGACGGTGGTCGGACTCGAGGTGCACATCGAGCTCAAGACCCGGACGAAGATGTTCTGCTCTTGCCGCAACGAGTTCGGCGCACCGCCGAACTCCCATGTCTGCCCGGTCTGCCTCGGCCTTCCGGGTGCGCTGCCGGTGCCCAACGCGGCAGCGCTGGAGGCGGCGATCCGCATGGCGCTCGGACTCGGGTGCAAGATCGCCGACCGCAGCAAGTTCGACCGAAAGAACTACTTCTACCCCGACCTGCCGAAGGGCTACCAGATCTCGCAGCTCGACGAGCCGATCGGCTCCGCAGGAGCCTTGGAACTGCCGGGCGGCGGCAGCGTGCGGGTCGCGCGCGTCCAGCTGGAGGAGGACGCGGGCAAGCTGCAGCACGAAGCGGGCAGGGCGGTCGTCGACTTCAACCGCGCCGGCGTGCCGCTGCTCGAGATCGTCTCGGAGCCGGACCTTCGCTCCGCGCAGGACGCGCGCGCCTACTGGGAGGAGATCCGGCGCATCGCGCTCTACCTCGGGATCACCGACGCGCGCATGGAGGAGGGGTCCGTGCGCGCGGACGCCAACATCTCGGTCCGGCCGGTCGGCTCCGAGGTCCTGAACCCGCGGGTCGAGATCAAGAACATGAACTCCTTCCGCTTCCTCGAACGCGCGCTCGCCTACGAAGCGGAGCGGCAGGCGGAGATCTACCGCCAGGGCGGGCAGGTGGCGCAGGAGACGCGCGGCTGGGACGACCCGCGCGGCGTCACCTTCGCGCAGCGCTCGAAGGAGGAGGCGCAGGACTACCGCTACTTCCCGGAGCCTGACCTGCGCCCGTTCGCGATCGATCCGGCCCACGTCGCGGCGCTCAGGGCGGCCTTGCCGCAGCTGCCGGCCGCGCGCCGCAGCCAGCTGCGCGCGCTCGGGATGGCGGAGGAGCCGGTGCGACTCATCGCGGAGAGCCAGGCGCGCGGTGCCTACCTGGACGCGGCAGCGGCGGCCGGGGCGGACCCGCTCGAGGCGGGGAAGTGGATCACGGGGGAGATCGCGCGGCTCGAGAACGAGGGACGTTTCGACTTCGAGGCGCCCAAGGCGGCCCCTTTGGAGCTCGCTGAGCTCTTGCGCCAGGTCGCCTCCGGGGCGCTCACCCAGGCCTCGGCCAAGGAGATCCTCGGGGCGCTCGCCGCGGACGGCGGCAGCGTGCAGGCGACGGCGGAGCGGCTG
>JAJYTV010000371.1 GCA_021792885.1 Bacillota bacterium | reverse complement strand
CCCCCTGATCGCAAAGCACCTCTGCCGCATCGCCGACGAGACCGGAGCGGAGGCCATCTCGCACGGCTGCACGGGCAAGGGGAATGACCAGGTGCGCTTCGACGTCGCGATCGAGACGCTGCGACCTGGGACGCGGGTGATCGCCCCGGCGCGGGAGTGGGGCCTGACGCGCGAGGAGGAGATCGCCTACGCGCAACAGCACGGCATCCCCGTGGAGGCCACGGTGAAGAGCCCGTTCAGCGTCGATGCGAACCTCTGGGGACGCAGCGTCGAAGGCGGCGTGCTCGAGGATCCCTGGCAGGCGCCGCCTGAGGAGTGCTACGCCTGGACGAAGTCCCCGGCCCTCGCGAGCAGCGAGGAACTCGTGGTCTCCTTCGAATCCGGCGTGCCGGTGGCGCTTGGCGGCGAGCAGCTCCCGCTGCCGCAGCTGATCGCCCAGGCGGCGCAGGTTGCCGGCAGCGCCGGCGTGGGCCGCATCGACCTCCTCGAGGACCGGCTCGTCGGCATCAAGAGCCGCGAGATCTACGAGGCACCTGCGGCCGTCGCCCTGATCGGCGCGCACCAGGAGGTCGAGTTCCTCACCCTGCCGCGCGAGCTCCTGCAGCACAAGACGTCCGTGGAGCAGGCCTTCGCGCAGGTCGTGTACAACGGCCAGTGGTTCAGCCCGCTGCGCGCGGCGCTCTTCGCCTACCTCCAGGAGACGCAGAAGGCCGTGACCGGCGAGGTGCGCCTCCTGCTCGAGAAGGGCCGGGCCGTCGCGACCGGGCGGCGCTCGCCGCAGGCGGTCTACGACCAGAGCCTCGCCACCTACAGCGCGGGCGACACGTTCGACCACTCGGCGGCCGTCGGCTTCATCACGATCTACGGCATGCAGAGCCAGGCCTACGCGAAGGCGCAGTCCAAGGCGAAGGCGGCCGCCCATGCCGGATAAGAATCCGCAGCCGTCGGCGATCTGGGGCGGGAGGTTCGCGCAGGCTGCGGACCCCCGCTTCTTCGCCTACGGCCGCTCGGTCCAGTGGGATGCGCGCCTCGCCCCGCAGGATGTGCGCGGCTCGATCGCACACGCGCAGGCGCTGCGCGACGCCGGCGTCTTGGGCGAGCGAGAATTTTCGGAGCTTACGGCAGGGCTCGAAGGCATCGCGCAGCGCCTCGCCGCCGGAGAGGCGCTGCCGGTCGTCGCGCAGGACGAGGACATCCACGGGGCGATCGAGCGGATCCTGGGACCGGCGGGGGAGTTCCTCCACGCCGGGCGCAGCCGCAACGACCAGGTCGCCCTCGATTTTCACCTGTTCTGCAAGGAGGCGGCGCAGGAGCTCGTCGCCAGCGCCAAGGAACTGCAGGCCGTGATCCTGCGCCAGGCGGAGCAGGCGGGCGACACGCTCGTGCCGGGCATGACGCACCTGCAGGAGGCGCAGCCCGTGCTCCTCGCGCACCACCTCCTCGCGTACTTCTGGATGTTCGAACGCGATCGCCGCCGCCTGCTCTGGGCGGCCGCCCAGGCGGACTGCTCACCCCTCGGGGCGGGGGCCCTGGCCGGCGCGGGCCTTCCCCTCGACACCCAGGCGACCGCGGCGCGCCTCGGACTCGGCAAGGTCTACGAGAACAGCATCGACGCCGTCTCGGACCGCGACTTCGCGGTGGACCTCGGCCATGCGGCATCGCTCTGCGCACTGCACCTCTCGCGGCTCGGAGAGGAGATCGTGCTCTGGTCCTCGCGCCAGTTCGGCTGGATCCAGCTGCCGGACGCGTTCGCGAGCGGCTCCTCGATGATGCCGCAGAAGAAGAACCCGGATGCCGCAGAGCTCCTGCGCGGGCGCGCTGGGCGGGTTGTCGGACGCCTTGCGGGCCTGATGCTCGTGCTGAAGGGCCTTCCGCTCGCCTATGTGCGCGATCTGCAGGAGGACAAGGAAGCGCTCTTCGAAATCGTCGACACGCTGCGCGACGGGCTCTCGGTCGCGGCAGGGCTCATTGAGGAGGCCCGCTTCACGCCCCCCGGCGTGCCGAAGGGGGATCTCACGCTCGCGACCGAGCTCGCGGACCACCTGGTACGCCAGGGGGTGCCGTTCCGCCAGGCCCACCGGCTGGTCGGACAGGCGGTGCGCGCCGCGCTCGCAGCCGGCGGGAGCTTCCTTGACGTCGCTCCAGGCGACTGGAACGAGATCTCGCCGCTGTTCAGCCCGCAGGCGCTCGAGGAGCTCCTCGACCCGCTGCGGGCGGCTGCCCGCCGCGCGGTGCCCGGCGGGACGGCGCCAAACCGGGTGCGCGAGCAGATCGCGCAGGCGCACGCGGCGATCGCTTCCTAGCAGCGCGTCACGCCGGCTGCAGCAGGGCCGCGCACAGCGCGCCGACCGCGAGCAGGGCGACGGCTGCGGCGAGCACCTGATGCTGCGCCATGCCGAGCCAGACCAGCAGGCCGTATCCCAGCGCCGCCGTGAGTACGTCCGGTGCGGGGAGGCGGCCTGCGCGCACGTCCGGGCCGGCCTCGCGCAGGGCCTGAACGAGGGTGGAGAGGGCGAGCAGCGCGACGAGGAGGAGCAGTGCCGCGGCCTTCGCCGTGGCTGCAAGCGGCAGGAGCAGCACCTGCGCCGTCCCGGCGAACAGCACGAGCAGGCCCGGCAAGAGCGCGTCGATGAGGGCGAGGCGCACCGGGCTCAGCGGGACGAACTGGCGCAGGAAGGGCTGGCTGTCCGCCGCGTAATCCTCCACGAGCGCGATCGGCGGCATGAAGAAGGCGATCAGGAGCCAGGTCATCAGCC
>JAJYTV010000370.1 GCA_021792885.1 Bacillota bacterium | reverse complement strand
ATCTTCGGACTGAACGCCATTCAGGTGGCGCACGCGGCCGGCGCACGCGTCATCGCGGTCGACATCGAGGAACGGCGCCTGGAGCGCGCCCTCACCCTCGGGGCGGACGCGGCGGTCGCCTACCGGGAGGAGACGTACGTCGACGACGTACGGCGGGCGGCGCAGGGGCGGGGAATCGACCTCGTGCTCGAGACGGTTTCGCGCACCGAGACGCTGCGGGCGAATGCCGCAGCGCTCGAGATGGGCGGAAGACTCGTTCCCGTCGGCTACTACCCCGGGCGGGACTTCGCACAGGACACATCGGAACTCGTGCTGCGCGAGATCTCGGTGCTGGGATCGCGGGCTGCCGGGCTCCATGAGGTGCAGCGCGCGGTCGACCTCGTTGCGGGCGGCCACGTGCTCCCAGAGATCAGTGTTCGCTTGCCGCTGCGGTCGGCCAACGAGGCACTGGACGCACTGCGTTCGGGCCAGCAGATGGGCCGCGCCGTGATCGACTTCACCCTATCCTGAGGAGGCAACCCATCCCATGCAGAGAACCAGCGCGCCCTTCGTGCTCGACGTCCACGCCCACGACATCCCGGAGAACTTCGTTCAGGAGCTGAGCCGCCGCGGCGCGGAGTTCGGGGCCCGCCTCGAAGACCGCGGCGGGCAGACCTTCATCGTGCACGACGAGGGCTATGCCTACCCACTTTCCCCGGAGTTCATCGACGTCGCCGCGAAGCTCAAGGACATGGATGAGCGCGGCATCGACGTGACCGTGCTCTCGCCATCCCCGACGTTCTTCGGCTACGAGCGCGACCCGGGTGTGGCGGAGGACATGGCGGCGGCGCTGAACGACGGCACCGCCCAGATGGCGGCGAAGAGCGGCGGCCGGCTGCTCGGCATGGCCGTCGCGCCGATGCAGGACCCGGGGCGCGCGCTGCGCGAGCTCGACCGGGCGGTCGGGGCGCACGGCTTCCGCGCGCTCGAGGTCGGCAGCCACGTCGCAGGGCGCACGCTCTCGGAGCCGCAGTTCCGCGACTTCTGGCGGCGCGTGCGCGAACTTGACCTCCTCGTCTTCGCGCACCCGTACTACACCGGAGTCAAGCCGCGCATGGAGCGCTACTACCAGACGAACCTGATCGGCAACCCCCTGGACACCGCGCTCGCGATCGCAGACATCTGCTTCTCCGGCATCCTCGAGGAGATCCCCGGGCTCAAGTTCTTCTTCGCCCACGGCGGCGGCTTCATGCCGTTCCAGGTCGGGCGCCTGCGCCACGGCTTCAGCGTGCGCCAGGAGTCCAAGGTGGACACCAAGCGCTCGCCGGAGCACGCGTTCCGCGAACTCTACTTCGACACCATCACGCACGACGCTCCGTCGCTGCGCTACCTCGTCGAGTCGGTGACGGCGGAGCACGTCTTCCTTGGCACCGACCTGCCGTTCGACATGGCCGACCCCGACCCGCTCGCGACGCTCGCGTCCGCAGGGCTCACGCAGGAGCAGCAGAACAGGATCGCCGGCGGCAACCTGCGCGGGCACTTCGGCCTCGAAGCGAAGTGAGCTTGAGGATCGAGAACCGAAAAGACTGGAAAGGCGAGGGATCTCAATGAGCAACACCCCATGGCGCACCGACAAGTGGTTCACGAGCCCGTGGAACTGGCTTCCGGACGTGCGGGCGGATCTCGCGTTCCCGGAGAAGATCGAGATCCATGACGTGACGCTGCGCGACGGCGAGCAGCAGGCGGGGATCATCTTCACGAAGGACGAGAAGATCCGCATCGCGGAGGCGCTCGCCGAGGTGGGGGTGCACCGCATCGAAGCGGGCATGCCGGTCGTCTCCGCGGACGACGCGGCGGCTGTGCAGGAGATCGTCAGGCGCAACCTCGGCCCGCAGATCTACGCGTTCGCCCGCTGCATGAAGGACGACGTGCAGCGCGCGGTCGATAGCGGCGTGAGCGGCATCGTGGTGGAGATCCCGTCGTCGACGCACATGATCGAGAAGGCGTACGGGTGGAAGCTCGAGCGGGCGATCTCGCTCTCGGTGGAGGCCACGAGCTACGCGCACGAGAAGGGGCTGCGCGTCGTCTTCTTCCCGATCGACCTGAGCCGCGCGGAGTTCGACTGGGGCATGGGGCTGATCGAGCAGGTGGCGCGCGAGGGCTGGATGGACGCGCTCGCGGTGGTGGACACCTTCGGCGGGCTCGCGCCGCACGCGATCCCGTGGCTGATCCGGGCGATGAAGGCGCGTGTGGGCGACAAGCCGCTCGAGGCGCACTTCCACGACGACTTCGGCATGGGGGCGGCGAACTCGCTGCTCGCGGTCGCGGCCGGCGCTTCTGCGGTGCACACGACGATCGCGGCGCTGGGGGAGCGTGCGGGCAACACCCCGTACGAGGACCTCTCGCTGGCGCTGCTGACGATGTACGGCGTGAACCTCGGGCTGCGCTACGACCGCATGGCGCAGGTGGCGCGGATGGTCGAGGGGATCACGGGGCAGCCGAACCGCTGGAACCGCGCCGTCTTCGGCAAGTACCTGACGGACATCGAGTCCGGCATCATCGCCGGCTGGTACCGCAACTGCAAGGATGAGCCGACGATGCTTGCGCCGTACGACCCGGCGCTCGTCGGAGGCAACCCGATCGACGTCGTGCTGGGCAAGAACTCGGGCGTCGAGTCGATCCGGGTCTGGGCCGAGAGGATCGGCGTCGACATCAGCGACGACGAGGCGCAGGCCCTCGTCCAGGCGGTGAAGGCACGGGCGTTCGAGAAGCACGGACT
>JAJYTV010000369.1 GCA_021792885.1 Bacillota bacterium | reverse complement strand
CGTACTTTTCCTCGAAGAGCGCCATGGCGCCGCTCTTGCGCGCCTCGGAGAGCGTCGTCTCGCGCGTCTCGACCGGTGTGTCGTGCAGGATCTGCTCCTGTACGCGGCGCTCGACCGCCCGGATCTCCTCAGGGCGCATCGCCTCATGGTGCAGGAAGTCGAAGCGCAGGCGCTCCGGCTCCACGACGGAGCCGGCCTGGCGCACGTGCGCGCCCAGCACCTCGCGCAGTGCGGCGTGCAGGAGGTGGGTCGCCGTGTGGTTGCGCATCGTGGCGCGGCGGCGCCGGGCGTCGACCTCGGCCTGCACGGTCTCCCCCTCGGAGATGCTGCCGTGCACCACCTGGCCGAGGTGCACCATGCGCCCGCCGGGCAGCTTGCGCGTATCTGTGATCTCGACGCGCCCGCTTTGGGCACGCAGCACGCCGCGATCGCCCACCTGGCCGCCACCCTCGCCGTAGAACGGCGTGCGGCGCAAGAGGATGCGCACCTCGTCGCCCTCGCCGGCGTACGGAGAGCGGGCGCCTTGGGTGTAGAGGGCAAGCACCTCCCCCTCGTCCTCGAGGCGCATGTAGCCTGTGAACTCCGTCGCGCCGAAGCCTGCAGTCTCCTCCGCGATGCGCTGCAGCTCGTCCTGGTCGCGTCCGCGCGCCGCGCGCGCCCGCGCGCGCTGGGCGGAGAGCGCCGCCTCGAAGCCATCGCGGTCCAGGCGCAGTCCCTCCTGCGCCACGATCTCCTCCGTGAGGTCGATCGGAAAGCCGTAGGTGTCGTAGAGGAGGAAGGCCGCATCGCCCGGGAAGACGCCGTCCCTCGCCTCGCGCAGCTGCTGCTCGAGCACGCGCCCGCCGTCCTCGAGCGTCTGCGAGAAGCGCTCCTCCTCGGCCGTCAGCGCGACGCGCACGCTCTCCATGCGTTCCGCGAGCTCGGGGTAGGCCTCGCCGAGCATCGCGACGAGCGTCGGCAGGAGGCTCGGCAGGAAGGGGGTCGGCAGGCCGAGCTTGCGTCCGATCCGCACCGCGCGGCGCGTGATGCGCCGCAGGACGTAGCTGCGCCCCTCGTTGCCCGGCAGGACGCCGTCCGCGATCAGGAAGGCCGCGGCGCGCAGGTGGTCCGCCACGACGCGGAAGGGGAATCCCCCGTCGCCGCTGTCGTAGGGGATGGAAGAGAGGCGCGAGATCTCCTGAATGAGTGGTTGGAAGAGGTCCGTGTCCCAGTTGCTGTCGACGCCCTGCAGCACGCAGGCGAGGCGCTCAAGGCCCATCCCCGTGTCGATCGACGGGCGCGGCAGCGGCGTCATGTTGCCGGCGGCGTCGCGGTCGTACTGCATGAAGACGAGGTTCCAGATCTCAAGGTAGCGGTCGCACTCGCAGTGGATGAAATCGCAGTTCGGCCCGCAGGCATACTCCGCGCCGCGGTCGTAGAAGATCTCGCTGCAGGGGCCGCAAGGGCCTGTGTCGCCCATCTCCCAGAAGTTGCTCTTCTCGTCGAAGCGGGCGACCCGCTCCGGCCCCACCCCGGCGATCTCTTGCCACAGGCGGTAGGCGTCGTCGTCGTCCCGGAACACGGAGTAGAGGAGCTTCTCCTTGGGGATGCCGACGCGCTCTGTCAAAAACTCCTGGGCGAAGCGAATCGCGTCCGACTTGAAGTAGTCGCCGAAGCTGAAGTTGCCGAGCATCTCGAAGAAGGTGTGGTGGCGCAGCGTGTGGCCGACCTGGTCGAGGTCGTTGTGCTTGCCTCCGGCACGCACGCAGCGCTGCGCCGTGGTTGCACGCCGGTACGGGCGTTGCTCGCGGCCCAGGAATACGTCCTTGAATTGCACCATGCCCGCGTTTGTGAAGAGCAGCGTCGCATCGCCGTGCGGTACGAGCGAAGCGCTCTCTACGACTGTGTGCCCTTTCTCCTTGAAGTACTCCAAAAACGCCTTGCGGATTGCCGCCGACTGCAAAACGCTGCATCCTCCCACGGTGCAATTTGCACCAGTATACTGCTTCCCGCTTCGCGGGTCAGCGCAGGGCGCGCGGCAAAAGAAGCCCCCTGCCGATGATCCGCGCCGTCGCGATCAGCATGCCGGCGACGGGCGCGGCCAGCACCACCCCAACGATTCCGCCGAGTTCCCCGCCGATGAAGATCGCGAGCAGCAGGAGCACGGGATGCAGTCCGATCGACTCGCCCACAAGCAGCGGCGCCAGAAGGTTGCCCTCCGTCTCATGGATCAGGAAGAAGGCGAACGCGACCCAGGCCGCCGTCTCGAGCGAGCGGCCCGAGGCGATCACGACGGCCGGCAGGGCACCGAGGAAGGGCCCGACGAACGGCACCATGTCCGTCGCGCCGGCGACGAGCGCGACCATCGCACCGAAGCCGAGGCCGAAGAGGCTCATCACCGTGAAGGCGAGCGTCGCGACCACCAGTGCGACGAGAGCCTGCCCGCGCAGGTAGCCTGAGAGGACGCGGTCCACCTCGCCGATCCATTCCGCGGCGATCTCCTGGAAGTCGGCGGGCAGGAGAGAGAGGAGCCCGCTGCGGATGCGTGGTGCGTCGCGCAGGAGATAGTAGCCGATCCACGGCGCGATGCCCGCGGCAAGGAGCAGCGGCGCAGCCGCGAGCAGCCCCTGCGCGAGGCCGCGCAGGGCGGAGACGACGCGCGACTCAAGCCCCGCCAGCAGCGCGTCGCCTGCCCTGCGGTAGCTCTCGGGCAGGGCGCCGCCGCGCACGAGGCGGTCGTACTGCTGCATCAGTGCGTCGAGCCCATGGCCGAGGCGCGGCAGTTGCTG
>JAJYTV010000368.1 GCA_021792885.1 Bacillota bacterium | reverse complement strand
GACCGTCGCGGCACAGGAGGGGGGGTGCGGCGAATGACAAGGAGGCGCGCCTCCCGCGGAGAAGCACTGCACCGCAAAGGCGCGGGTTCTCTCCTCAAGGCCAAGGGAGGCGGAGGCATGGAGCTCCATGAATGGCACAGGCCGATCGCGTCGCCGCGCGGGGCGGTCGCGCTCGTGCACGGCGCGGGCGAGCACTGCGGGCGCTACGAACACGTGGCGGAGCGGCTGAACGAGGCCGGGTACGCGATGCTTGGCTACGACCTGCCGGGTCTCGGGCGGTCGCCGGGGCGGCGCGGTCACATCGACGCGTTCGACGACTATCTCCCGGTTGTCGCGAAGACCCTGCAGCGCCTGCGCGACCTGCACCCCGGCGTGCCGCAGTTCCTCTACGGCCACAGCATGGGCGGCCTGATCGCGGTGCGCTGGCTGCAGACCAACCCGCACGGACAAGGCCTGCGGGGCATCATCCTGACCTCGCCGTGCCTCGACCTCTCGCTCCCCGTATCCCCGGCCCTCCTACGCGTCGCTCGCGTCCTGGATCGCATCCTGCCGACGCTGCGCATCTCGCCCGCGATCCCCCCGCAGGCGGTGAGCCGCCATCCGGTTGTCGTCGCTGCCTACGGCAAGGACCCGCTTGTCGTGCGCAAGGCCACCGTACGCTGGGGGATGGAGCTCCAGCGGGGCATGCAGGCGGCCCGCAGCGGACCGGCGGAATTCCCGGCCCCCACCTTGATCCTGCAGGCAGGAGCAGACCGGCTCGTGTCCGCACAGGCGACGCAGGCGTTCGCCGCGCGGCTGCGCGCCCCTAGGGCCGACTGCCGCGTGTTCGCGGGTTATTACCACGAGCTGCACAACGAGCCGGAGCGCGACGAGATCTTGGCCGTCATCACTTCGTTTTTGGACGCGACGGTGGAAGAGCGTCCGGGCTAGCTGCGGGGCGGAGGAGGCAGCGCACATCTGAAGCAGGAGCTCGTTCCACGGGAAGGAGAGCAGCACACGAGACGCTTGCGCCCAGGGCTCTTCATCCTTCTCCTCGCCGTCGGCCTTGCGGGCGCCGCATGCGGCACGGCTCCCTCTCCCGTCCGGGCGATCCGCCCGCTCCTCATCTACTACGGCTGGGTCCCCAGCGGGCGGGCAGCCTTCCGGCGAATGGCCGCCGCGATGGCGGCCTATCCCGTCGTCGTGCTTGGCAGCGGCGAAGAGTGGACGGGTGTGCAGAGCAACCACCTTGAGGTCGGACGGATGATCGCGACCGACCGGCGCACTGCGTTCTACGGCTACGTGAACCTAGGTGTCGCCGGCGGCCAGCCGGACCACCCGCTGGCCTACGTCGAGCGGGCGCTGCGCGCCTGGCGCGCCATGGGCGTGCGGGGGGTGCTCCTCGACTGCGCCGGCCGGGACTACGGCGTCTCGCGCCTGCGGCTTGGGGCGGCCGTGCGCGCTGCCCATGCGCTCTCCCTGCGCGTGCTCGTGAACGCCTGGGACCCGGCGGACGTCGTGCACGCAGGATTGCGGCCCGGCGATGCGTGGTTAGCGGAGAACTTGGTGGTGGCGGACGGACGGCCACAGCCGCATGGCGCGGCAGACTGGGCGGCCCTGCACATGCTGCGGGCAGGAAAGATCGAAATCTGGATGACGGCGACGGACGCCTCGCCGCCGGATCGGGCGTGGATCCAGACGTGGATGCCGCGCACGGCGGCACGGGTCGGCGGGTCCTTGATCGGCGCATCGGGTCCCGAGTACTCGACCCGGTCGAATGCGATCGTCCCCGCCTCCTGGATCAAGGCGGCGCTCGGTTCCTAAGGCGCCCCCCGCCCAGGCCCAGGGGCATAGCGAAGGAGCAGGGTCTTGCCCTGCTCCTTCTTTGCGCCCGCGACCTCAGTTGTCGCTGCTGCTGCCCTGCTGCTGCGGACCCTGCTTGATCTTGATCTCCACGACCGTCCCGCTGCTCGAGAGGTGGAGCTTGACGTCCCACCCGGCCTGGATGGCGCTCAGCGCGTAGGGAGATCCGCGATAGGAGATGACCGCGCCCGGATCGACCGGGAGCGTGTATCCGTCCACCGTGATGGTGGCGGTACCGACGGTCGAGACGGTCCCGCGCAGCCCCTTTGACCGCGGCAGGTTCGGATCGGCCTCGAGCTTGACCTTGGTCACGGTGAGGTCGCGGCCGATCTTGACCTTCGCCTGCACCCCGAGCGGGATGGCGGACGCCGGCAGCCTAAAGCCGTGGTATTGCACGACCACTTGGCTCGAGAGCGCCAGCGTATATTGCCCGACCGTGATGCTGTCGCCGTAGACGGCCCCGATCACACCCTGGTAGCTCTCGCCCTTGGGGATGTTCGGGTCGGAGAAGAGCTTCACGCCCGTCACGACGTTTGTTTTGTCCAGCGAAACCTTCGCGCGCACCCCGGTCGGGATCGCCGCGAGGGGGATCGAGCGGTCGCCGTACTTGACCTGCGCCGAGGGCGAGATGGTCAAGGTGTACTGCCCGATCGTGATGCTGGTGCCGTAGA
Organism: Bacillota bacterium; assembly: GCA_021792885.1. Lineage (GTDB taxonomy): Bacteria > Bacillota > Sulfobacillia > JAJZYS01 > JAJYTV01 > JAJYTV01. The sequence goes on along the minus strand of JAJYTV010000368.1, from coordinate 280 downwards.
CGGCGGCGATGACGCCCTGGTAGCTCTCGCCCTTGGGAATGTTCGGGTCCTGGAGCAGCGTCACTTCGAGCGCGCTGCCCGTCGCATCCACCTTGGCGACGGCGGGAACGCCGGTCGGGATCGCGCCCGGCGCGACCACCTTGTCATGGAAGCGGATGACCGTGCTCGGGCCGATCGCGACGGTCTGGCCGCCGATCGTGATGGCCGTCGCGCTGGCGGCGGTGATGACGCCGCGCAGCGCGGTGCCCTCGCTCCCGTGCGTCTTCTGCCCCTGCTCGGA
>JAJYTV010000367.1 GCA_021792885.1 Bacillota bacterium | reverse complement strand
TCTTCTGTCGGCTCAGGATGCTCTTTGGCCAGTTCCCTTTTCTCTTGTGCTCGATTCCCTGATCGAATAGACACAGAACAATGTATGCGGTATTGTATTGTTTGTGCATACTGAGAGTGTAAAACGCGAAGGGGGCTCAGCCGTGTCGGTTCGCACAGGTCCGTATACGGAGGAAGAGATTTCAGAGATCCGCAAGGCAACAGGCAGGGTGCGTGAGGGCGCGCAGATCCGTGACCTCGCGCAGGATCTCGCCCAGCAGCTCAACCGCTCCTCGCGGGGCCTCGCCCTCACCATCGGGCGGGAACTCGCGCGCCAGAATCCCCGTCGGCCGCGTCAGCGCCGCGTGCGCGCGCTCGGTCGCGGCCGTGACATGATGGCGCTCACGCAGCGCCTATCGCTGCTCGCACGCGAGCTCGACGAGCTCGGCCGTCGCCGCCGCGACCTCGACCGCCAGATCGAGGGGCGTCTGCAGGAGTACTCGGACCTCAAGTCCAAGCTCATCCAGGCGATCACGCCGGCCAACCTCGACGTCACGGTCCAGCAGATCGAAGCCGCGACACTCGACACGGGAGAGTAAGGAACGACAGACCGGGCGGGAGGCACTGCCTCCCGCCCGGTCTGTCGTTCCCAGGCTCAGGGCAGCTGCGCTGTCTGCCGCCAGGCGCCGTAGACCGCGACGAGCGGTGCGAGGAGCGGGCGCACGAGCTCCGGGACATCCTGGCCGATGACCGCTTCCGCCGTGCGCGCGCGCTGCAAGAGCACCTCTCCTTGACGGCGGCGCGCTGCGCCGGCGATGCGCTCCGGTTCGGCAAGCAGCGCGGCGGCGCTCTCGCCGCCAGGCTGCTGGTGGTCGAAGAGAATCTGCGCGTCCTTCGGCAGTCTCGGCAGCGCGTCGATCAGCGCCTGCGCGAAGCCATGGCGCGCGTCGGTCTCGTAGAGCGCGCCGACCCGCACGAAGAGGTGGTCAGCGAAGAGGCCGACGGCGAAGTGGGGCACCATCTTGTATCCGCGCGGCATCTCCGAGAGGGCGACCCAGGTGTCGTCCGGCGGGTTCTTCGTGCGCCGCGCGTGGCGGGCGACGTGCACGTAGAACGTGCGGCCCGTGGCGGCCTCGAGCTCCGGCTGCAGGCGCTCGCCGATCGCCTGCAGCTTCGGCGTGAGCTGCGCGCGCAGCGCCGCCATGCGCTCCTGGAACCCAGGGATGGTCAGTACGGCGAAATCGCCTTGCGAGAAGGCGAGAGAAGTCGTCGAGGCGAGAGCTGGCAACCGATCTCCTCCCTTGCGATGCGGGGCGCCGGGTCAAGCGTACACCAGATGGCGGTGCAAGAACCCATCGAGGCTCTCGTAGAACGCCTTGATCGTCGCCGACTTGCGCCAGCCGTGCCCCTCGCCGGGATAGATCTCGTAGATGTGCGGGACGCCGCGCGCGCGCAGGGAAGCGGCCATGCTGTCCGCCTGGTCGCGCGGCACGACGCGGTCCACCTCCCCCTGGTAGAGGGCGATCGGGTCGACGATCGCTTCCGCGCTGAAGAGCGGGGAGCGCTCGCGGTAGCGTGCGGCGGTCTCTGGCAAGGGGCCGATGAGCGTATCGAGGTAGTGCGACTCGAGCTTGTGCGTCTTCTCCGCCATCGTGAAGAGGTTCGAGATGCCGAAGATCGAGATCCCCGCCCGGAACGCGCCTGGGTGGACCGCAAGGCAGCGCAGCACGGTGTACCCGCCCGCGCTTGCACCCATCACGACCATCCGCCCGCCCTCCGCGAGGCCCTGGTCGATCAGGTGGCGCGCGCCGCTGATCGCATCCTCGACGTCGACCTCGCCCCACCGCGTATCGAGCCGCTCCCGGTACGCCCGCCCATAGCCTGCGCTGCCACGGTAGTTCACCGCCAGCACGGCGTAGCCGCGCGTCGCGAGAAACTGCACCTGGGCGCTGTAGGCCATCCGGGACTGGCCGGTCGGCCCGCCGTGCACCGACACCACGAGGGGCGGCGCGCCATCGCCTTGCCGCGAGCAGGACGGCGGAGGGTAGTAGAGGCCGTGCACCTGCTCCCCGTCCCCGGCGGGCCACTGCAGCGCGCGGGGCGAGGAGAGGGCCTGCGATGGGATGTCCTGCGCCTCGCTGCGGCGCGCGACCCGCACCCGCGCCTCCCCGGGGCTGCCGGGGTCCACCTGGACGACGGCCACCCGCAGCGCAAGCGCCGGCCCCGAGGCAAGCAGCGCGATGGCATCCTCGCCGCCTCTGGGCGACGGGCAGACGGCGATCTGACCGAGTTCCAGGTACGGCTCAAGTTCACCCGCGACCCGCGAAGATCTGCCCGTTGCGATCTCCGCGAGATGCATCGACATCGCCCCGCCCTGGTTGCGCAGGTAGTAAAGGTGCTCTCCGGAGGCGCTGAAGGCGAGCGTGCGCATCCCCTGGCGCCATGCGGGGAGGGCGTGCTCCGCCGCCCCACCCACGAGCGTGCGCCGCGTGCGCCGCGTGAGGTCGAGGATCTCGACGTTCCAGAAGCCGCTGCGGTCGGACACAAACGCGAGCGCGGTCCCGTCCGGCGAGAAGAGGGGCTGGAAGACCGACTCCGCAGGGCCGCCCGCCACCACCTCCCGCCCGGTGACGCGCAGGAGGCCCTCCCCGTCCGGCGCGAGGTCGAGGAGCTCGATCTCGCTCCCCGTCCAGGGCATCTGCGGGTGGTCCCAGGCGACATAGGCGAGCTTCGCGCCGCCAGGGTGCCAGGCCGGCTGCATGTAGAAGTCCCGCCCCGCCGCGAGGCGGCGTGGCCCCTTGCGCCCTTCGGCATCGACGA
>JAJYTV010000366.1 GCA_021792885.1 Bacillota bacterium | reverse complement strand
GCAGCGCCGGCCGTTCGAGATCTTCATCAATTCCAAGAATCTCGATCACTTCCAGTGGATCGTGGCGCTGACCCGCATCATCTCGGCGGTGTTCCGCAAGGGCGGCGACGTCACCTTCCTGGTCGATGAGCTCAAGGCCGTGTTCGATCCGCGCGGCGGCTACTGGCAGCCCGGCGGCAAGTTCATGCCGTCCATCATCGCCGAGCTCGGCTACGTCATCGAGCGGCATCTGCAAAGCATCGGCCTGCTGCGCAAGCCGCACCTGGACGAACACCAGCAGCGCCTGGTGGCGGAGAAGCGCGCCGAGTACGAGGCGCGGGCCCGCCAGGCCGATGCGTTCGCGAAGTCCGAATTCCCTGAGGGCGCGCAGCTTTGCAGCAAGTGCAACACCGCCGCCGTGGTCATGATGGACGGCTGCATGACGTGCCTCAACTGCGGCGACTCGAAGTGCGGCTAGGCGGACTGGCGGCTCCCGTCAGGAGACGGACACCGTGGCCGGTACGCGCCGATAGCCGCCGGGACGGAAGAAGAGGATTCCGCCGATGAGACCGCCGATGCCGACGATGCGGGTCGTCGTGTTGAATATCGAGATCGCATAAACCCCGAGTGTCATCAGCGCGATGGCGCTCAGCGCGGGCGCGACGGCATACTGCAGGAACGTCGCGCGCGACTGCCGATAGCTGTCCCGGTACAGCCATGCGCAGACCAGTCCCGCCAGCCCATAATAGTAGGACACCTGGACGGCGATCGCGTTGACCGAATCGGTGAGGATCGAGGCGATCGAGGGCATGAAGCTCGAGGCGAAAATCACCACGAGGCCCACTGCGAGCAGCAGGTACATCGCGCGCACCGGCGTGACGGTGCGCGCATGCACTTCCCCGAAGTAGCCCGGCAGCGCGCGGTCCCGTCCCATCGCGAACAGGGTGCGCGAGAACTGCAGCATCGTCGTCTCGAGGGTGGCGATGCTCGAGAGGATCAGCGCGAGCGCCGCGGCGTAGCCGCCGATCCTGCCCAGGCCGGCTGCGATCGCGACACGGTAGATCAGGTTGTCGGAGAATCCCGAGGCATCGCGCAGCGAGAACAGCGTCAGCGTCACCGCCGTGAACGCGGCGAACGAGGCAATCGTCACGAACACGCTCAGAAAGCCGCCGTTGCCGGCGGCGTTCGGGCGGTCGTTGCGGGTCTCCTCGGAGAGATTCGCGGTGACGTCCCATCCCCAGTAGAGAAATACGACGATCAGCGCGGAGGAGGTGAAACTCGCGCGCGAGTAGTGGAAGCCGAACCAGGACCATGAGAACGGATGGATCGCATGTCCGGTCGCTGCGCGCAGGAACGCGGCGAGCGAGATCGAGAACAGGATCAGCAGCTCGATCGAGCTCATGACGACCTGCACCCGGCTGGTGATCTCGATTCCGGCGATCAGCACCAGTCCGATGCCGATGAACCAGATCGCGCCGATACCGGTCGTGAGCAGCACGTGGCTGGCGAGAGACGGATCGATGAGATCGATCGTCGCGGTACCGAGCGGCAGGCTCCCGGTCACCATGAAGACCATCGCGGAGATCAAAAGCGCCCAGCCGGAGAAGTACCCGAACGGCTTGCCGAAGCCGATCTTGGTCCATTCGTAGGCGGCGCCGGCATTCGCGAACTTGTGATTGAGGCCCTTGTAGGCGAGGGCGATGCCGAGCATCGGCAGCGCGAAAATCAGCACGGCGTTCGGCGAGAAGAAGCCGGCCGTGGCCAACAGGCTGGAGATCGCCACCGCGATCGAGGCGCCGGGCGCGCTGCCGGCCACCCCCATGATGAGCGATTCGAAGAACGAGAGTGAGTTGGCCTTCAGCTGGTCGCTCATGCTTGCCAGGGCGCGCTCAGGACGGTTCGGGTATGGGGTCTGGTGAACGAGTCGTGCACGCGGCGAGGAGTCTTTCGCCGTGCCGGGCGGGTTCGAGGTGCGAGTGATCGGGATGCGGCTGCCGGCGGTCAGGGCTCACGATAGCGTCCAGCGCGGCAGTATAGAGTCTACCGGGAAGGGTTTGCGGGTCAAAGCGATGACCCGGGGGCGAATCGTCCTCAGTTCAGGGCACGGTCGAGCCAGCGCGCGAGGGTGGCGGCATCCACGGCGCCGGACTGGCGCGCGATCTCGCGTCCCTCGCGGAACAGGATCAAGGTGGGGATGCTGCGGATGCCGAAGCGGCCGGCGAGCTGCGGCTGCTCATCGGTATTGATTTTCGCCACGCGCAGCTCCGTTGCGCGCAGCTCCGCGGTGCGATCGAGCACGGGCGCCATCATGCGGCAGGGCCCGCACCAGGGCGCCCAGAAATCGACCAGCACGGGCAGCGTGGCACGCTCGACGTGTGCGGCAAACGCGGCACCGTCCAGCGCAACGGGCTCTCCGTTCAGGATCTGCGCCTTGCAGCGCGGACACTTGGGGTGCTCGAGCGCCCGTACCTCGGGCACGCGGACCAGGGAGTGGCAGTGCGGACAGGCCACCAGCAGGCTGCCGGCGGCGTCGGTTTCGGTGCTCATGTCGGCTCCATGGGGCCGTCCGGGCGCGAATCAAGCGCCGTGGGCCTTGGCTTCGTCCTCCGCGCCCCCATGTCACGACTCGGCGTGACTCCAATCTTTCCACGAAGGTTGCCTCGCTCATGGAATACCGGGACTACTACAAGATTCTGGGCGTGGCCCGGACGGCCGCGGCAGAGGACATCAAGAAGTCCTACCGTCGGCTGGCCCGCAAGTACCATCCGGACGTGAGCAAGGAAAAGGACGCGGAGGAGAAGTTCAAGGAGGTTCAGGAGG
>JAJYTV010000365.1 GCA_021792885.1 Bacillota bacterium | reverse complement strand
GACGACGTTCGTCTACTCCATCGTCGCCTTCTGGATGTGGGGCGGCGGCTGGCTCGCGCAGCTCGGCGCCGTCGACTACAGCGGCGGCTACGTGATCCACGTCGCGGCAGGCGTCTCCGGCTTCGTCGCCGCGGCGGTGCTGGGGCCGCGCCTCGCGAAGGACCGCGCGGAGTTCAAGCCGAGCAACCTGCTCTTGTCGCTCGTCGGCGCAGGCATCCTCTGGCTCGGCTGGAACGGGTTCAACGGCGGCGACCCCTACTTCGCGAACACGGACGCCGCCGTCGCGGTCCTGAACACGAACCTCGCCACGGCGATGGCGCTCCTGGCCTGGCTGGGCCTCGACGTCTGGGTGCGCGGGCGCGCCACCTTGACCGGTGCGATCAACGGGATGATCGCGGGGCTCGTCGCGATCACCCCTGCAGCCGGCTACGTGAACGGCACGGGCGCGCTGCTGATCGGGCTCGCCGCCGGCGTCATCCCCTGGCTCACGATGAACCTCCTCGGCCAGCGCGGCATCTTCCGCAAGGTCGACGACACCCTCGGCGTGATCCACACGCACGGCATCGCAGGAGCCATCGGCGGGCTGATGACGGGGCTTCTCGCGGACCCGCACGTGCTCGTCTACCTGGGCGTCGGCCACACGGCGTCCGCCACGGTGACCGGCCTCCTGTACGGGAACCCGCATCAGTTCCTGGTCCAGTTCGAGGCACTCGCCGTGATCGTCGTCTATGACGCCGTGGCGACCTTCCTCCTGCTGAAGCTTGTGGGGCTGATCGTCCCGCTCCGCGCATCCGACCCGGTCATCGAGGGCGGCGACCGCATGATGCACGACGAGGAGGCCTACGACTTCTCCGACGTGCCGCACGCGCCCCACCGGCCACCCGCAGCGATCCCGACCTTCGGCGTCGAGGCGGACTAGCGCAGACCATCGCAAAGCAGACGGGACGGCGGCGAAAGCCGCCGTCCCGTTTCTGCTGCAAACCTTCAGAGCACGCCGCGCGGATCCCGCCAGAGCGCCCGCAGCGCCTCTTCCTCGAGGCGCCCGATCTCCCGCGCCGGCGCGCCGCGCTCCGCCGCGAGAGCCAAACCGCGCACCGTCAGCCGCCTGCGATCGATGATGCCCTCTCGGCCGTAGACCCGGGCAACTGCCTGCAGCCGCGGCCCGCCGCCCGCCTGGACGAGCAGATCTGCGGCCTCCGCACCGCCTTCGGCGAGCGCCTCCCGCCAGCGGGCGCGTTCGGTCGTGCGCAGGATGGCGGCCCGCAGCGAGAGCGCCTTCGCGAGTACCTGCCGCGCCGCCCGCGGGAACGCGAGCCGCTCCAGCGCAGCCGTCACGGTCTCGTCCGCAGCGCCAGCCGTCCAGGCGAGCAGGCGGGCGAGTGGGCCGTCCGCCGCGTGGGTGGGCCGCAGCCAGGGCGCGACGGCCGCGAGCACGCCGTCACGCTGCGCGGCCCGCAGCATGGGCAGCGCCCCTGGCCCCGCGAGAAGGCGCCAGAGCTCGTCTCCGACGCGCTGCGGCGCCACCTGCCCGAGTTCGCCCGCGGCACGTCGTGCGGCCGCCCGCAGCCCTCTCGCGAGCCGGAACTCGAGCTCTGCGCCGAAGCGGTAGGCGCGCAGGACGCGCAGGAGGTCCTCCCGCAGGCGCGCATCGGGCTCTCCCACCGCGGCGAGGCGCCGCCGGCGCAGGTCGCGGCGACCGCCGTAGGGATCGAGGATGCGGCCGTCGCGCTCCATCGCCATCGCGTTGACGGTGAAATCGCGCCGCGCGAGGTCCTCCTGCACGCTCGCCCCGAAGCGCACCGCGTCGGGGCGCCGCCGGTCCCGGTAGCCCGCTTCCTCGCGCAGCGACACGACCTCGAGCGGCAGTCCGGGTGCCCGCAGGCTGCCGAAGCGCCCACCGGGACCCTCAGGCCAGCCGAGCAGCCTCTGTGCCGCCTCGGGCGGCAGGGACGTCGCGAGGTCGTAGTCGCGCGGCACGCGGCGCAGCAGGATGTCGCGCACAGCGCCTCCGACGAGGTACGCCTCGCCGCCCTCAAGGAGGCGGTCCCACACGTCGCGCACGAACGGAGGGACCGCCTCGAGCCGCTCCGTGCGGGTCAGCCGCGCAGCCACTGCAGGAGGTCCCTCGTGGTGGGCGCGATGGCCTCCACGCCGAACGAGCGGAAGACCTCCGCGGTCCTGGGGCCCAGGACCCCGCCTTCGATGCCGCAGAAGCGGTAGGACCGCTCCGGGTCGAGTTCCTGGGCATGGAGCACCGTCTGGAAGTCGTCCACGTTGTCTCCGACCATCAGCACGCTCCTCGCGTCCGCGGCGCGCGCGAGGTACAGCAGGCCGCGGCCGTCGGGCTTGCGGTACGGGCCGTCGCAGGTCAGGCGGTAGTTGTCCGGGAAGTGCACGGAGAAGCCGAAGCGGTCGAGCGCCGCCGCGAGCTCGCCCATCGTACGGCCCGTGTAGACCGCTTTGGGCACCGGCAGGAGCAGGAGGTGGGCAGGTTCCAACAGGGCGCGCTCGCGGCGCCATACGCCCTCCTCCGGGGCCGGCAGGTGAGCGGGCAGGCCGAACATCTCCTCGACCCGCGCCGTACCGGCGTAGATCTCGCTCGCGATCCGCTCGATCTCGTCCAGCGCCGGCTCTCCCACGACGTACCCGAGCCCATCGAGGCCCTGCAGCCCGCCGCCGCGCGCGGCCACCTCGCCGGCGACCTGGCGGAGGTCCCGGCGTCCCTCCCGCTGCGCCCAGACGACGGCGGCTGCGGTGTCCCAGTCGGAGTTGAAGCCGCCCGCCGCCTTGAGGGCGGCAGA
>JAJYTV010000364.1 GCA_021792885.1 Bacillota bacterium | reverse complement strand
CCTACCGCACCTCGTCCGCCGCGGCGCGCAGGTCTGTGAGGAAGCGGTCGACGACGCCGTCCTCCGCATGGCGGCGCGTCAACGCGAGATGGAAGGCTACCGGGCGGTGCAGGCCGTTCAGGCTCCAGCCGCGCCGGGACATCTGCTCCATCACCTGGTAGATGTCGAGCGTGTCCGAGGCGATGGCGACGACGAACAGGGGATCTCCGAGCACCTTGAGGTCCGGGATCTCCCGCACGCCGGCCTTCAGGCGGTCCGCCGCGGCGAGGATGCGCCGCGCCGAGTCGAGGTAGCCATCCTCGCCCGTCGCGACGAGGGCGGCCCAGGCCGCGGCGATCAGGGCGCCGGGCCGGCTCCCGAGCAGCGTCGAGGAGACGTACAGGCCACCCGGCCAGTCCGCCGCCGTGTAGCACTGGTGGTGGAAGAGGTCCTGGTTCCTGTAGAGGATGACGGACGTCCCTTTCGCCGCGTAGCCGTACTTGTGCGTGTCGACCGAGATCGAGGTGACGCCCGGCAGGCGGAAGTCGAACGGCGGGACCGGGTAGCCGAGGCGCTCCGCGAACGGCAGCAGGAAGCCGCCGAGGCAGGCGTCGACGTGGCATCCGATGCCGCGCTCCTCGGCGATCGCGGCGATCTCCTCGATCGGGTCGATCGCGCCGTGCGGGAACGACGGAGCCGAGCCGACGAGCGCCACGGTGCGCTCTGTGACGGCCGCGCGCATCGCAGCGACGTCGGCCCGCATGTCCTCCCCCACGGGGACGCGGACGAGGCCGATCCCGAAGTAGTGGGCAGCTTTCTCGAACGCTGCGTGGGCCGTCACGGGCACGATGACCTCCGGCTGGGCGATGCCGAGCTCGTCCCGGCCCCAGTCCCGGTAGGCGAGCATGGCGAGCAGGATGCTCTCGGTGCCGCCGGTCGAGACGGCGCCCGCGACCCGGTCGCCGCGGCGGTGCGTTCGCACCTCGGCGCCCGACAGCATGCTGGCGGTCATCGAGACCACCTCGGCCTCGAACTTCGCGGCGCTCGGCCAGAGGTCCGGATGCAGAGGGTTGCTCTGGGACTGGGTGCGGTAGGCGGCGCTGAGGAAGTCGGTGTGCTCCTGCCCGCCGTGGTAGACGGCGCCGGACGCATACCCCTGCTGCCAGCGGGCGGCCTCGAGGTCCCTCAGCTGCTCGAGGAGGGCCAGCACCTCCGCGTGGGGTTTGCCCTCCGCGGGCAGGCGCTCCATCGTCTCGACGCGGTCGCGGTAGGGCTTCAGCTGCTTCGCAAGGTTCTGCAGGATGTCGGGTGCGGACACGGAGATGACGCCTCCCAAGGAATTACTGCGGCTCGGATGCGGTAAAGGGGGTCGGCGCGGATGCCTGCGAGGGCAGGAGCCACGCCACGCCGAGACCGACGAGGGCGACGAAGGCGATGAAGGCGAGCGCCCAGTGCGGGGTCGCGACGAGCGGTGTGACGGCGACGACCAGGAGGAAGCCGCCGAGGTTCCCGGCCAGCATCAAAAAGCCGACGGCGCGCCCCTGCTCCCCGGCCCCGACATGCACCTCCGCCCAGTCGAGGACGATCGGCAGGCTCGCGAGGAGCAGGATCCCCTCGAGGCCGAGCCACACCGCGAGCCAGGCGCCGGACTGCTGCCAGTCGAGCGCGAGCGCCGTGAGCAGCGTCCAGCCGACCGCCGCGAAGAGCGTCCAGCGCCGCAGGTTGCGTGCCGCGACAAGCGGCGGCAGCACCCCTGCCCCGACGATTCCGGTGAGGGTCATGAGGGCGAGCAGGTCTCCCGCGAGGTTGCCCGCGCCGAACGGCGAGAGGATCGGCTGCAGCCACGTCGCGAGCACGTTGTAGATGCCCATCCCGACGAAGAGCAGCGCGCCGAGCTTAAAGAGCAGGGGCTCCTTCGGCAGCCAGGCGCCCGGCGCGCCCGCCGGAGGGTCCTCGAACGCGGGAGGACTCGAGACCAGCAGCGCGAGCGCCGCCGCGCCGATGGCGCCGATCGCGGCCTCTACCCCCAGGACGAGCGTGAGCCCACCGGCGGAAAGGAGGGCCGGCCCGCCTGCCATGGCGATCATGATGCCGACGAACAGCGACACGCTGCCGAGCCCGATCGCCGCCGCGCGCTCCTCCTGCGGGAAGTAGCGCGCCGCGAGTTTGGTGATGGCGTTCAGGACGAGCGGCTGCCCGATCGAGATGATGACCTGGCAGAGGAGCTGCCAGGCGAAGGAGTCCGGAGAGAACAGGCGCAACAGCGCACCGGCGCCTGTCAGGATCGCGCCGGTGCGCAGCGCAGTGTCGAAGCTCTTGTCCAGCCAGCGGCCGGTCGGCAGCGCCAGCACGACGTAGATCAGCGGAAAGATGGCGGCTAGGTTCCCGACGGCGGCGACGGACGCGTGCATCGCGTGCGCCGCTTCCGTCGTGATCGGCGCGAAGGTGATCCAGAGCATCTGCGTACTCGCCGCGACGAGTCCGTAGCCAGCCAGGATCGGCCAGCGCCTCTGCATGGGCTCCACCCCTTTGCATGAAGGCTCCTGCGCGCTCCCGCAGGGCTGCTCCGCAGGCTACTGCCCGCGTAGGCTGCGGTACTCGGCGTAGAGCGGCGGCATCAGCGGCAGGAGCCGCAGCGCCTTCGCGATCGACCCCTTCGCCGTGATCTCGCCGCGTGCGAGCGCCTGCGTCACGTCCAGTTCGCCGCTCCAGAACAGGTGGCCGACCTCCGCCGTGCAGGCGAAGGTGACGTCGGGGCGCGGCTCGGCCTCGTCGAAGCGCATGACCATGAACGGCCCGCCGCCCTCCGTCGTGCGGCCGTCCAT
>JAJYTV010000363.1 GCA_021792885.1 Bacillota bacterium | reverse complement strand
CATCGAAGAGGTGCGGCTCGTCGGCGTCTGCACGAACATCTGCGTCCTGTACACCGCCGCGGACGCGAGGATGCGCGGCTTTGAGGTCAGCGTCCCGGCGGCGGCCGTCGCCTCGTTCGACGAGGCGGCGCACGAGAACGCGCTGCGCGAGCTGACGAACGTGCTGAAAGCGCGCGTGGAGGGATCGAACTGATGCGCGTGATGCGTTCGATGGACGATGTCGCTGCCTTCCGGCCGGAGGCGGCGCGCCTTCGTTCCGCGACCCACGAGGAGATCCTCGAGGGCGCGACGTCCGACGTCTACTTCCAGAAGACCTACGACCTCCTGCGCCTCGCCGGCCGGGAGGACACGCCGGTCGTGGCGGAGATCTTCGGGCGCAAGGAGGGCGTGCTGGCCGGCGTCTCCGAAGTGCTCGAACTCCTGCGCGCGCATCCCGTAAGCGTCGATGCGCTGCGCGACGGCGACGAGATCTCGCCCAAGGAGGTCGTGATGCGCCTCGAGGGCGCGTACGGCGCCTTCGGCATCTTCGAGACGGCGATCCTCGGCATCCTTGCCGCCTCGTCCGGCTGGGCGACGGCCGCGAAAGCGTGCCGCGAGGCCGCGGGCGACCACCCGCTGATCTCCTTCGGCGCCCGCCACGTCCACCCGGCGGTCGCCTCCGCCATGGACTGCGCCGCGATCGCGGGAGGGTTCGACGCCTGCTCAAGCATCCTCGGGGCCCGTCTCAGCGGCAAGGAGCCGGCCGGCACCGTGCCCCACGCCGCCGCGCTGATCATCGGCGACACGGTCGAAGTGGCGCGCCTGCAACTGCAGACGCAGCCGAAGGGCGGGCGCACCGTGCTCGTCGACACCTTCCAGGACGAGGCGCTCGAGGCGCTGCGCGTCGGCGAGGCGCTCGGCCAGGACCTCGAGGGCATCCGGCTCGACACGCCGTCCGAGCGCGGCGGCGTGACGCTCGACCTGGTGCGCGAGGTGCGCGCGCGCCTCGACCAGGGCGGCCTCGGGGCCGTGAAGATCTTCGTCTCCGGCGGCCTGACGCCGGAACGCATCCGCGATCTCGCCGCGGCGGGCGTCGACGCCTTCGGCGTCGGCCACTACATCGCCGTGGCGCCCCCGCTTGAGATGACGATGGACCTGAAGGAGGTGGGCGGGAGACCGGTGGCCAAGCGCGGGCGCATCCCCGGGCGGACGCCGAATCCGCGTCTCCAGCGCGTGCAATGAGCGAAGAAGTCCTCCTGATGGGCCCGGGCCCGAGCCCCGTCTCCCAGCGCGTCCTGCGCGCCCTCTCTCGGCCTCTTTGGGGACACCTCGACCCGCGCTTCCTCGCCGAGCTGGATGACGCCTCAGGCGCGCTGCGCCTCGCGTTCGGCTCCTCGGCGCGCCTCACGTTCCCGGTCTCCGGCACCGGATCCGCCGCGATGGAAGCGGCGGTCGTGAACCTCGTCTGGCCCGGCCGCCGGGTGCTCGTACTGGAGAACGGCATCTTCGGCGAGCGGCTCCTTGCGATGGCGCAGCGGGCGGGCGGTGACGTCGATCGCCGCAGCTACCCGATGGGCAGCCCCGTCGACCCCGAGGACGTGCGCCGCGCCCTGCGCGCGCGCGCTGCGGACGTCGTCGCGGTCGTGCAGGCGGAGACCTCGACGGGCGTGAAGAACGACGTCGACGCGATCGCCGCCCTGGCGCGCGAGCAGGGCGCGCAGCTGATCGTCGACGCCGTCACCTCGCTCGGCGGGATGCCGGTCACGATGGACGCATGGCAGGCCGCCATCGTCTACAGCGGCAGCCAGAAGTGCCTCGGGGCACCTCCCGGCCTCGGTCCGATCTCTGTCGCAGACACGGCCCTCGCAGTCCGGCCCGAGGGGACGCCGGTGCAGTCCTGGTACCTCGACCTTGGGCTGATCGCGCGCTACGTAGGCACCGAGCGGCTCTACCACCACACCGCGCCGATCAGCATGGTCTTCGCGCTCGCCGAGGCGCTGCGCGCCTTGCGCGAAGAAGGCCTCGAGGACCGCTTCTTGCGCCACCGCAAGGCGTCGTCCGCGCTGCGCGCGGGACTCGTGGAACTGGGCCTGGCCTCGCGCGTCGCACCGCAGGACCTCCTGCCGTCGCTGACCGTCGTCCACCCGCCCAAGGGCCTGGACGAGGCCACGCTGCGGCGTGAACTGCTGCTCGCGGAGGGCATCGAGATCGCCGGCGGCCTCGGGGCCTGGAAGGGACAGGCCTGGCGCATCGGCACGATGGGGGAGAGCGCGCGGCTCGGTCCGGTGCTGCGCACGGTGGGAGCGATCGCCCGCGTGCTGCGCCGCGGCGGCGTGCAGGTCAGCCCGACGGCCGCGTCCGAGGCGGCGACAGCCGCCTGGGAGTCGGCGCGTTGACCGCGCGGCAGTTGCTGCAGGACCTGACGGGGATCCAGGCGGCGAGCGGCTACGAGCAGCGGGTGCACGACTACCTGCGCGCGCGCCTCGCGCCGCTCGTCGACCGCATGGAGGCCGACGGCGCCGGCAACCTGGTGGCGTTTCGCGACGGGCCGTCCTCGCACCCGCTGCTCCTGGTCGCGGCGCACGTCGACCAGGTCGCCCTCTACGTGCGGCGGGCCATCCCCGGCGGATACCTCCGCCTGCGGGCGCCCGCGATCGACCTGCGCTGCCTCCCGGGGCTGCCGGTCGACGTGGACGGGCTCCCAGGCGTCGTCGGCATGCTGCCGCCGCACCTGCGGCGCAGGGCAGATCGCGACAAGCCCCTGCAGGAAGAGGACCTCTACATCGACCTCGGATCTGCCAGGGAGGAGGACCTTCCGGGCGCGGGTACACCGGCCTAC
>JAJYTV010000362.1 GCA_021792885.1 Bacillota bacterium | reverse complement strand
AGGTCCATATAGACGTGCTCTGTGTCGACGCGGTCGACGCGGACGCGCACGCGGTCCGCGAGGCGGAAGAGCCGCCGCGTGCGCTCTCCCTGCAACTGGAAGAGCTTCTCGTCGAAATGGTAGTAGTCGTCCGTCAGCGAGCTGACGCGCAGGAGCCCTTCGACGCCGAGCGAGACCTCGACGAAGACGCCGAACGGCACGACGCCGGTGACGATGCCGTCGAACTCCTCGCCTACCTTGTCCTGCATGAACTCGACCTTCTTCAGGTCGACCGACTCGCGCTCCGCCTCGTCGGCGAGCCGCTCTCGCTCAGAGGAGAGGCGGGCGATCTCCGGCAAGCGCGCGACGAGGTCCTCTCGCCGCTCGTCCTTCACCGGGCGCTTGCGCAGGTTCTCCTTCAGGACGCGATGGATGACGAGGTCGGGGTAGCGCCGAATCGGCGAGGTGAAGTGCGTGTAGAGCGGCGCCGCAAGTCCGAAGTGGCCGATCGGCTGCGTGTCGTAGCGGGCTCTTGCCATCGCCCGCAGCAGCACGGCGCTGACGAGGTCGTGCTCGGGCCGGTGCGCGGCGCGCGCGAGGACATCCTGCAGCATGCGCGGGTGCAGTTTCTTGCCGCCCTGCGGCAGGTGGTAGCCGAGGCGCCCGAGGAAGTCGCGCAGGTCGACGAGCTTCTCCGGGTCCGGCTCCTCGTGCACGCGGAAGAGGAACGGCAGGTTCTGGCGCGTCGCGATCTCGGCGACGACCTCGTTCGCCTGCAGCATGAACTCCTCGATCAGCTGGTCCGACGGCGTGCGCCCACGCTGTTCGATGGCGATCGGCCGCCCCTCGCCGTCCAGCTTCACCTTGTACTCCGTCGTGTCGAAGTCGATTGCGCCGCGCTCGCGCCGGCGCCGGCCGAGGATGTCCTTGAGGCGCGTCATGCCGAAGAGGACGGGCATCAGTTCCTGATAGGTATCGTCGGGCGGGTCGCCGTCGAGCGTGCGGTTCACGCCGCTGTAGGAAAGCCTGGCGACGGTGCGGATCACGGACTCCTGCAGCACGTGGCGAATGCGCCGGCCGGCCGTGTCGAAGTCGATGAAGGCCGTGAGCGTGAGCCGGTCCTCGCGCGGGTTCAAGCTGCAGATGCCGTTCGACAGCCGCTCGGGGAGCATCGGGATGACCCGGTCCACGAGGTACACGGAGGTGCCGCGCCGAAAGGCTTCGCGGTCGAGCGGGGTGCCCTCGCGCACGTAGTGGCCGACGTCCGCGATGTGCACGCCGAGGCGCCAGCCCTCCTCCGTCGCCTGCAGCGAGATGGCGTCGTCAAGGTCCTTCGAGTCGTCCGAGTCGACGGTGAAGGTCAATAGATCGCGCAAGTCGACGCGGCCGCGGATGTCCTTCTGCGCCACCTGCATAGGGATCTTCTCCGCCTCTTCCAGCACGTCGTCCGGGAAGGCCTCCGGGAGGTTGTGCTTGCGCACGATGGCGAGCACGTCGACGCCGGGCTGGCGCAGGCCGCCGAGGCGCTCGATCACCTTGCCGACTGGGCCGCGCCGGGCGTCGCCGAACACCTCGACGCGGCAGACGACGAGTTCTCCGTCTGCCGCGTCCAGGCGGGCCGTCTCCGGGATGATGATGTCATGGGCGTCCCGCCCGTCCTGCGGGCGGACGAACCACGCGCCGCCCACGCATTCGATGCGCCCGACGATCGTGTCGCGCGCGCGCTGGACGATGCGCACGACCTCCGCCGCGCGTCCCTGCAGCCGCCGCGCGAGCACCCGGTCGCCGTGCATGGCGCCCTTCAGGTGCTCGACGGCGACGCGCAGGTCCTCCCCGTCGCGCTCCTCGGGGATGAACCAGGAGTCGCCGCGGCGCGTGCCCTGGATGCGCCCGGGCAGCAGATCGACCTTGCCCGGCACCGCGAAGCGGCCGCGCCGCGTCTTGAGGATCTCGCCGCGCGAGACCATGTCGTCCAGCAGGCGGCTGAAGGCGGGGCGGCGCTCCGGCTTGATCTCGAACTTCTCCGCGAGCTCCTCCGCCGAGAGAGGGCGCTCCGTCTCCTCCGTGATGAACGCGACCACCTGCTGGCGCTGGGGCAGGTCAGACGGCCTGCGCCGCCTGCTCATGCGGGATCACCGAAGACGCCGTCGAGGAACCGCCCGACGCGCTCGGTGAAGAGCGGGGCGTCCCCACGCGGTACATGCTGTTCAGAAGCCAACATCTCAAACTCCTTTTGCCGGCTGCCCAAGAGCGCGAACAGCGTTCGCGACGCCTCGGGGCGGACGGTCGGGTCGAACTCCGACTGCAGCATCAGGCTGGGGGCCCGCACGGCGTGCGCATGGGCACTCGCCTCACGCATGTAGCGCAGCAGTTCGACGACCGATCTGAGGGGCAACCGATCCAGATTCCCGCCTTGTTCCAGGCGGATGGAGGGAACCAGCGGCCAAACCAGCCGGGCCAAGGGCGCCAGCCGCTCTCGCAGCCCGGCAGCAGGGTTCAGCATCACGAGGGCCCGCACCGGAAAGTGGGCCGCGAGGTCCATGGCAAGCATTCCCCCGAGCGACAGCCCGCACACAGCCACGCCGCTGCCCGCGCTCTCCTCCACGAGTTCCAGGAGGGCGAGTTCCGCGCTGCGGCGCCAGTCGTCCGCCGTCGACGCGCGCAGCTCCTGCCACGTGCCGCCATGCCCCGCAAGCAGCGGGGCGTACACGTTGTAGCCCCGCTGGCCGAGAAACTCGCCGAGCGGGGCGATGCTCACAGGCTCGTCCGTGAACCCATGGACGAGCAGTACGCCCGGTCCGCGGCCCGGCCAGCGCAGCGGCATGCGCGCCATGGCCTCAGC
>JAJYTV010000361.1 GCA_021792885.1 Bacillota bacterium | reverse complement strand
AGCACTTCGGCGGTATCTGCGCCCTCGGCGTCCTGGACTTGTATGGCGGTCGAAACGGCCTCCGCCAGGATCAGGTACTCGTTCTCGGTGAAGCGGAACGTGTACTCGACGCTAAGCCTGCTCTTCACTCGTCGTCTCCCCTTCTTCGCTCTGCCTCTTCGCTGCTTCGGCGGCCTGATCGGCCATGTGTGCGATCTTCTTGTCGATCAGGTCCGAGAAGCCGGGGTGCACGTCCTCCAGTACTTGGGTCATGGCGAAGTAGCGCAGCATGACGTTGCCGAGATCCTGCTGGAGGCCGCCAAACGCGCCTGCGGCCACCTGCTCGAAGCCGTTCTGCCGCTCGATCATGGCGTTTGTGCGCTCGTCGAGTTCCCGCTTCAGTTCGCGCACCGCGCCTGCGATTGCCGCCTGCGCCTGTGCGTGCAGGTCGCGTCCGTTCGGCAGGTCCACCTTCGGGAGCGGGCTAACCTTGCCGCCGCCTCGCACCATCTCAATCCTGCTGCCCATGCTCTGCCTCCTCGATGTAGTCCGTGAGCCAGGAAACCGCCTCATCCACGTTCCTTGCGGTCCTCGGGTCCTCGAAGAGCATCGCCCCGCTCGCCCCGCGGAATCTCGTCCCGTAAGGCATGGGCTCTACGGTGTAGCGCCTCCCTCTGGCCTGGACGCGCCAGAACCCCTCGGGAGTGGTCGCGGCCATTACGCCGGTCTGGCGTGCCCAGGTATGGAGCGCGCTGCGTTTCAGCGGGGGCGCCTGCAACTTTCCCTTCGGCCCCTTCTGACCGACCGGTTCCCTCTGCGCCATCTGGGTCTCAGGGTCTGCCTTGGCTTCCTTCGGGAGAGCATCCTGCACCTTCTGCGCGGCCGCCGCCTGTTGCGCTTGAAGGGCCAGAGGTAGCGGCATCTCAGCCCACGGCTCGTCGATCGGCTCGAGGTTCTCCTGCTTGCGCGCCTCGTTGATCTTCCAGTAGGTGCCGACGCGGTCATTCGCGAGTTTTACGCGGTCCTGCTCGGAGTCGCGGTGCAGGTTCACCCACACGAATTCGAGGTCGGGGTAGCGCGGCCATACAAGCGCCCGGTTCACCCAATCGGCGAGGTGGTGGGCGAGCCCGTCGAGCCCCTCCTCCTTGGCGTAGGCGATGTCCGCCTCCTGATTGCGCTCGGAGAGTGTGGGCTTGTCGGCGCCGTCGGTGCCGAAGTTGATCTCCGATGGGTGCATGGAGTAGCAGCCCGACTTCATCGCGATGATGATGCGGGCGAGATCCGGCCAGACCATGTCCTTCGGCGTGTCGCGCAGTTTCTGTACCTGTGCCTTGAATTCGGGGTCCGCCGGCACCACGGCAAGGCGGCTCCAGTTGCGGTTACCGACTTGGGATGTAAGCTGGCGCGTAAACGCCTCCACGCCCGCCGGCGAGTAGTCGCCGAACAGCAGCAGAAGGTTCTCCGGGTAGTCCACCGAGAAGAGTCCTCGGTTGTAGTCGATCAGCGAGATCCAGAGGTCCGTGAGCGTCATGGACCGTTGGAAGGGCGAGCCCCTTCCGTAGGAGAGGCGGTTGATCTCGACGCTCGGGTACACCTGATCCACGGAAAGCTCGTCCGCGGCCCACGCGGCTGTGATGACCCCGTCGATTTCCTGCACCCACGCGGCCTTCGTGAGGTCGAAACCGACTTGGTAGGAGAGCGATTCCGCCGCGATATCCCACATGTCGGGTCCCCACTGGTTCTGTTCGCCCCGGTGCTCCTCGATCCACTCATAGAGGACGCGCACGATCGGCTTGATGCTCGCCCCGTCCACGCCGTAGTAGAGGGCTGGCCTGCCCATGCGGTCCTTGAACACGAGCATCGCCTTGCGGTCGAGAACGAGTTCCTCTTCAACCATCGTCACGGCGAAGTCCGAGAAGCCCTTGGGGTGGACCTCCTTCGCGGGGTGGTCAATGATTTCCGCGACCTCGGCGCACCGCTTCTTGATCTCGTCGGTCTCCTTGAAGTGCGGGGAGTCGTGGGCCCTGTGTCTCACCGTCCACCCAATGCGGGTGTCCGTGTCGTTGTGGATGCGCCGGGCGAGGGAGCGGATCTGGGATTGACGGCGCATGACGATCAGCTGGTCGATTTGCGATTCCCAGTAGGCGTCGCGCAGGTAGCGGAACGAAGGTTCGTCGGGGGGCTTCTCCTGCGCCCCGGCCTGGTTGTAACGCTCGGCCCTGCCCATCTGGCTGAAGAACTTGCCGCGCGCCTGCTGCTCTGCCCTTTCGCTCAGAGCTGCGCGACTCTTGGCGATCGCATCAGGGAGGAGTAGCCCCGAGCGAGGATCAATCTCCCATCCGGCCTGTTCCTTTTCGGCCATGCTCTCCCTCCCCTCAGCGTCTTCCGAGTCCCGCGCGATGCGCTCCTCACCTACTCGGTCGGTATCCATAGCGCGTCGAGCTCAGTCGAGGCTCCTCTTCTTGCGCTTGGGTGCCTCTTGCGCCTTGGGCTTCTCGTACCTGCACTCGGGGCAGTAGACACGCCGACCGATCCTGCTTGCCACAGTCTCGATGTGTGCGGGGTTCCTGGGCAGCACAGGCCAGATGCGCGGCTCCGTGCCTGTGAGTTCCACGTAGCGCAAGCCTGCCTTCTTCTCGCCGCAACGCGTACAGGTGAATTCGTCTGTCCGGTCAAGCGGTTGCCATACGATCCACGGGTTCTCGCTCGGCACCTCCGTAGGGCCGCGCGGGTTCAGGATCGGCAGCGAGGGAGGAGCCGGACCGCGAACGGGCATCTCCTCGCCTCCTGACGGATGAACCGCTGATTATGCATGTTTCTATGCAATCTATCCCGTCTTTTAGGGC
>JAJYTV010000360.1 GCA_021792885.1 Bacillota bacterium | reverse complement strand
GGTAGATGGTCATGTCCCCTGCGGCCACTCCTGCCCGTCTAGACGGAAGAGGTGCGCTGCGAGCCGCAGGCAGGTGTCGGCGTCCTCCCGCGCCGCGCATTCCTTGAGTGCGACGGTCGGGTCGTTCAAAAGCTTGTTGACGATGCGCGATGCGAGCTGCTCGATCACGCGCCGCTCCGCCGGCTCGACGTCGCCGAGGCGCCGGAAGGCGCGCTCCAGTTCGTCGTCGCGCACCTGGTGCGCCTTGCCGCGCAGCGACTGGATGAGCGGCACGGCGGTGCGCTCGCAGCTGCGCCGGTGGAAGTCCTCCGCGGCGCGCAGCACGATGTCCCGCGCGTGCTCGGCTTCGCGCAGGCGCTCGACGCGGCTCGCGGCCGTGATCTCCGCGAGGTTGTCGAGGTCGTAAAGGAAGACGCCCGGCATCTGCGCGCAGGCGGGCTCGATGTCGCGCGGCACGGCGAGGTCGATGAAGATCAGCGGCCGGTCGCGGCGCGCCCGCAGGATGCGGCGCAGGTCGCGGGCGTAGAGGATGGTGTGCGGCGCATTCGTCGACGAGAGCACGAGGTCGGCGCGGCGAAGCCACTCCTCGCTCTCCTCCCAGCCGCTCGCACGCCCGCCGAACCGAAGCGCAAGCTCGTCCGCCCGCTCGCGCGTGCGGTTCGAGATGACGACGTCGGTCGCCCCGGCCTCCTTGAGATGGGCGAGGCACAGCTCGGCCACCTCACCGGCGCCGATCAGCAGCACGGTCTTGCCGGCGAGGTCGCCGAAGGCTTGCCGCCCCAGGGCGACGGCGGCCGCTCCGGCCGACACCGGATGGGCGTCGAGGCCCGTCTCCCGGTGAGCGCGCCGCGCGGCGGCGAGAGCCGACTGCACCAGCATGCTGAGTTCCTTCCCCACCCCGCCGGCGGCCGCCGCATCGGCGAAGGCCTCCTTGAGCTGCCCGAGGATCTGGCTCTCCCCGAGGATCTGCGCTTCGAGTCCTGCGGCGACCAAAAAGAGGTGCTCTACCGCCGCGCTGCCCTCAAGGCGCCGGGTATGCTGCGCGAGCAGATCCTCCGGCACGTCAGCGCCGCGCATCCAGGCGGCGCGGATCGCCTGCTCCACCCCATCGCCGTCTCCGAAGGCGTAGACCTCGCTGCGGTTGCAGGTCGAGACCACGAGGACCTCCTCGGCGACCTCGAGCACCTCGCGGTAGACCGCTTCGGCGCAGTGCTCCAAACTGAGGCGGCCGCGCACGTCCACTCCCGTGTTGTGGTGCGACAGCCCGATCATCGACCAGGAAGCTTTCACGCGCGCACCTCCCCTCGATGCACTGCGACGGAACCGAACGTGAGCGGCCATGCCGCGACCGAGTCGAAGCCAGCCTCCCGGTAGAGACCGGAGAGCACTTCCCGCCCAGGGAAGCGCCGGTGCGATTCCGGCAGCCATGCGTACATCTGCCCGCCCTTGCCGGCGAGCCTGCCCAGCAGCGGGACAAGTCCGTAGAAGTACAGCCGGAAACCCCACCAAAAGAGCTTGTTCTGCGGGCGCGAAACCTCCAGCGAGAGCGCCCGGCCGCCCGGCTTCAGCACGCGGCGCATCTCGGAGAGCGCCTGCGGCAGATCCGGAAAATTGCGCAGCCCGAAGCCGCACGTCACGAGATCGAACGACTGGTCTGGGAACGGCAGTTTCAGGGCGTTCCCCTCAACCAGCGTCACGCGCTCCTGCAGCCCCCTGCGCCGGACCTTCTCCTCCGCCACCGCTAGCATGTCCCGGCTGAGGTCAAGTCCGGTCACCCGGATGCCCGGCGCGCGATCGGCGATGAGGATCGCGAGATCGCCCGTACCTGTCGCGATGTCGAGGCAGGACTCTTTGTCCTGCGGCGCGACGAGTTCTAGAAAGCGACGCTGCCAGCCGCCCCACAGGCCAAGCGTGATGACGCGGTTCATCGGGTCGTAGACGCGCGCGATCGCTCCGAAAATGGTGCGAATCTTGTCGTTGTGCGCGTCGTACCGTGCCGCCACCGAGGGCATCCCCTTCCAGCGTCGCGCCATTGCCTGCCGGGCAATAGGCATCAGTTGTGAGTGTAGCACAGCCGAGCAAAACATGGTGTGGCGGCCGCCACCACATCTGGCAATGCGATCGCTGTCATCGCTTTTGGCGCGCATAATAAGGCAGGCACTGATCATCCCGCGCAGTCGAACATCGCCGAATCGTCGATCAAATCGTATGGCAATTCCTCCCAGAACAAGCATACGGAATCCCACAACATTTGTGAACAGATTCTCGTCCAAAGGGTCGTGCCGTCGAGCAGCCAACCTCGCTGCGCGTCGAGGAAGTAAAACGTCACGGCAGGCGCGAACGACAGCCCCGGCAGGTCGTGCAGCGTCCAAGATGTGCGGACCTGAGCAACACCATGCAAGCCGCACGTAGACCGGACCTGAAAGCGTGATGATCCGTACATCGCACATCACGCAGCGCGCCGTAGAGCGTTCTCTCCGATGGGGGCAATGACGCGGCGGAGCGCTCGCCAACGGAGTGCTCCCACGGTCCGCCGGAGCGGGCCAGTGTCTTCATCATCAGATCCACCAATGGGCTGGCTCTTCGCCAAGTTCCCTCCTGCAGGACTTCCATTCTGCTCCAGCCAACAGCCCAAGTGGCCTGATCCGCACCGTTTGGAGGTTCTGCGATGGCTGATCGCCTGCACCACGCCGTGCGTTTGGCAGCGTTGCTTTGTGCAGGGCTCTCGGTCCTTGCAGGGTGCGGCGCGGTCGCGCCTGCGGCGCAGGCACACCTCGCTCGCAAAGCTCGGTACGGAGCTCGCGTAGGAGCGCTCGGACCCGCGTCCGATGCGATCCCCG
>JAJYTV010000359.1 GCA_021792885.1 Bacillota bacterium | reverse complement strand
TGCCATCCCCCAGGGCGGGCTCACAGCGATCGTCGGCCCGAACGGCTCGGGCAAGTCGACGCTCCTGCGCGTCTTGGCGGGGTTCGACGCTCCGAGCGAGGGGAAGCTCGAGCGTCCCTTTGCGAAGGGGGCGATCGCCTTCGCCTTTCAGAACCCGGAGCACCAGTTCGTGTTCGAGAGCGTGGCGGAGGAACTCCTCGGCCGTTACCTCGGTGACGCCCCGGTCCCGGACGACGTGCGCCGCGTGCTCGGGGAGTTCGGCCTCGCCGGACACGAGCGCCAGAGCCCGTTCGCGCTGAGCCAGGGGCAGAAGCGCCGCCTCTCGGTCGCGGCGATGCTCCTACAGGACCACGCCGCCTACCTGCTCGACGAGCCCACGTTCGGTCAGGACGCGCGCACGCAGGAGACGATCATGCAGCGCCTGCTTGCCTTGCAGCAGGAGGGGCGAACGGTTGTGGTCACGACGCACGACATGGACCTCGTGCGGCGCTACGCGACGGAGGTGCTCGTGCTCGCGGAAGGGCGCCTGCTCTTCTGCGGCCCGCCGGCGGAGCTCTTCGCGCGCGAAGAGCTCCTGCGCGACGCGAGCCTTGGGGCACAGGTGGCGCCGGCGGACGGGGAGGAGGCGGGGGAGCCTGCGGCAGGCGGCGGCGCGGCCCGCTTCGTCCGCATCGCTCCCGCCCAGGCCCTCTCACCGATCGGCCAGCTGCATCCTGCGATGAAGCTGCTCGCGACCCTGCTCGCGATGGGCGTGCTGGTCTTCACCGTGAACGTGCGCCAGGGCCTCTACCTGACGCTTTTGCCGCTCCTGCTCCTCTTCCTCGGCGCGCGCCTCAGCCTGCGGCAGGTCGCCGTACGCGTGCTGCCGTTCGTCGGGTTCTTCGCGCTCTACACCTGGACCCTGACGGCCAATGCCCAGGCGCCTCCAGGTTCGCCTTCGGTCCACTTCCTCTTCTTCCGGCTGAGCCTCTTCGGCCTCCAGGCAGGTCTCTCGCTCGGCATGCGCATGCTCGCGACGGTGACCTTCGCCATTCTCTTCGTCTCCACGACGGACATCACCGATCTCCTCGTCAGCCTGGCCCAGAACTTCAAGGTGCGCCCGAAGTTCGCCTACGGCACCCTCGCCGGGCTGCGCTTCTTCCCGCTCTTCGAGGAGGAATGGGCGAAACTTCGGCGCGCGCGCTCGCTGCGCCAGCGCGACGCAGGCACGCGCCTCGGGCGCGTCGTGACCTACGCGCTGCCCCTGCTTTCGCAGGCGATCCGCCTCGGCGAGCGCGTCGCGATCGCCATGCAGGCGCGCGGCTTCCACGGCGCGGCGATGGAGCGCGCCCAGGACCGATCCTACTACCGCCGGCTTCGGGTACGGGCTTGGGACGTCCTCTATGTCGCCGCCCTGACGGCGGCCTGCGTCCTCCTGCTGCTGCTCGGGCGCTGACGGGGCAGCCGTGGCTCAGCCCGGAAAGTGCGCCGCATCCGGTGCCGGAGGCAGGGCCTGCCGGCGCACCGGCGCTGCGAGCAGGAAGGCCACCGCGCCGAGCAGGAAGACGCATCCGAGCCACAGCACGCCGCGTGCACCGAGACCGCGCGAGAGCACCGCGGCGAGTCCCGCTCCGAGCGCGCCGAGCACGTTGCTCATGAGCCGCACCGACCCCGTCACGCGGCCGAGCCAGCTGCTGGGCGTCGACGACTGGCGCAGGACGGCCTCGCCGAAGCTGACGATCGTGCTGCTCGCATCGCCGAAGAGCTGGGCGGCGAGCAGGAACAGAAAGCCCAGCAGCGGCACGGCGGGCGCCGCCGGCACGAGGAGCGTCCAAAGGGCGTACAGGGCGGTGGCGACGGCGACGGCGGGACCTGCGCCGAGGCGCCGCGCGATGCGCGGCGCGAGCGGTGCCGCAAGCAGCGACCCGATGCCGCCGACGGTGATCAGGGCCCCGATCGCGATCGGGCTGAGGTGCAGGGTGCGCAGCGCGAAGAACTCGTAGAGGGCGTCGAAGAAGCCGCCGCCGAGGCTCTGCATGGCGAGGGAGAGCGCGAGCGGGCGCAACAGGGGATGCCGCAGCAGCGCCCGCGCGCCGTCCCAGGCCTCCCGCAGGGTGCCGCCTTCATCCCCGCGCACCGCCTGCGCGGGTTCTTTGCGGCGCAGGAGCCCGAGCGAGAGGGCCGACGCGAGGTAGGAGAGCGCGTCGACCCCGATCGCAAGGGCGCCGCCGAGCGTCTGGATCAACGCGCCCATGAGGGCGGGACCGCAGGTCTCGCCGACCGCCGACGCGGCCTGGAGCGCGGCGTTTGCCTGCTCCAGGCGCCGGCGGCCGACGAACCCGGGCAAGAATGCCTGGTCCGCGATGTCGAACAGGACGGAGATCCCGGTGACGAGGCCGAAGACGAGCAGAATCTGCCAGAAGTGCAACAGGCCGAGCATTGCCGCGGCGGGGATGCTGAAGAGGAGCGCGGCGCGGGAGATGTCTGCGGAGATCATCAGCGGGCGGCGCCGGCTGCGGTCTGCCAGCACGCCCGCAAGCGGCGCGGCGAGGAGCGCGACGACGTAGCCGAGCGCCGCCATGACGCCGAGATCCTGCGCGCTCGCGCCCGCCGCGAGCACCGCGACGAGCGGCAGGCCCTCGCGCGTGATGCGCGAGCCGAGTTCCGTCACGGTACGGCCGCCGAGGTAGATGCGGACGTCGCGGTCGTGCAGGAGCGGCGGGGTTGCGTGCTGAGCCATAGCGGTTAGACTTTAACACAGCGGGGCCGCGGCGAGGCGAAATCGCGCAGGCTTTCCCCATTCTAAGAGAAGTCCGTTAGGATGGAGACATCGCAGGGACAAACGTACTGCGTTGTTCCGT
>JAJYTV010000358.1 GCA_021792885.1 Bacillota bacterium | reverse complement strand
CAGGCAGGAGCCGCCGCGGAGGAGATCGCCGCGGAGCTCCGTCAGGGGGATACCGCAGCGCGGCGGGAAGAGGAGGAAGACATTTCGGCGCGTCTTGAGCGGCTCGAGACGCAGCGCGAGGAGTCCCTGCGCCGCGCCCAGGACCTGCGGCGCCAGCGCGAGCGCGTCGCACAGACGGCGGACGTCGCGGAGTACGCGGCGCAGGAGGAGCGCATCCACACGGATCTGCAGCGCGCGGTGGAGGCATGGCGCGCGGTCTACGCGGGCAAGCGCCTGCTCGAGCGGACGCTCGAGGTCTACGAGCGGGACCGCCAGCCGGAGGTGCTGCGCCTCGCCTCGGAGGCGCTTCTCCAGATCACCGGGGGGCGGTACATCGCGGTGCGTCAACGCAGCGACGAGAAGGGGCTCACGGCCATCGCGGCGAGCGGCGAGCAACGCGCGCCGGAGGAACTCAGCCGCGGCACGGCGGAGCAGCTCTACCTCGCGCTGCGCCTCGGTCTCGCCGCGTCGTACGGCGAGCGGGTCGCGTCCTTGCCGCTCGTCCTTGACGATGTGCTCGTGAATTTCGACCCGCAGCGGGCCAAGGCGGTGCTCTCCGTGCTCGCGCAGTTCGCAGGGGCGCCCGGGCGGCAGGCGCTGCTCTTCACCTGCCACCCCTTCGTGCGCGAGATGGCGCAGGCGCTGCCCGGCACGCGGACGCTGCACCTCGATGGGCCATCGGGGGAGCGCGAGGCCGCCGCTGCGAGCGGCGGCGACGCGGTGCCCTCCGTCGAGACGACCGAGGAGGAGATCCTCGTGCTCCTCGCCGGCGGGGAGAAGCCCCTGCGCGCCATCGCCGAGGCGCTCGGCCGCCCGGAGGCGGCGGTGCGCCGCGAACTCGACGCGCTCTCGCGCGCGGGGAAGGTCGAGGCGATCGGAGAGCGTCGGGCGCGGCGCTACCGGCTGGCGGGAAGCGGCGGTCTCTTCGGCGTGTAGGACTCTACGGAGTGGGAGCGGTCAGGACGGGGGAGAGGCGCGTGAACGTCTCCCCGCCGTCCTTTGTCGCGAAGAGGAGGCTCGTGCCCGAGGGCGCCGTCGCGACGAGCATGCCGTGCAAGGGATCCGAGAAGTCGAGGATCGGGAGCGGCCCGGTCTCGGCGTACTGCGTGAAGGCTGATGGCAGGGGCGATTTGGCGAACGTCGTCCCGCCGTTCTCGGTGCGCCAGAGGAAGTGGTCGTTCGCGGAGAGCGCCCAGCCGTCGAGGGCCGTGGCCCACGATATCGTGGCGGGGCCCGCGGATGAGGGTATGGCCTGCCCCGAGGTGGGCTGCCAGCTTTGTCCGCCGTCCAGGGAGCGGTAGAGGACGAGGCTGCTCTCCTGGCCGACGTACTGCACGAACATGAGGCCCGTGCTGCCGAAGAAAGCTGGGGGATAGGCGTTCCCGTAGTCGGCCTGCTCCGAGGGGGGCACGGTGAGCGCGATGCGCTTCCAGGTGCGGCCTGCATCCTCGCTGCCGTAGAACCAGACGTAGGGATCGCCATGGTAGGCGGCCGTGAGGAAGCCCTGTGCGCTGCCGAGGAACGAGAAGCCGGTCGGATAGCTGTCGCCGGGCAGTCCGGTGGGCTGCAGAGGGCAACTCGGGTCGAGCGAGCAGGAGACGAGCTGCCACGTGCTGCCGCCGTCGGTCGTCGCGAAGATCGCTTTCGTCATCAGGCCGAGCCCCGGTCCCGAGGTCGAGAGGATCCAGCCGTCCTCGGGGCTCGTGAAGTCGAGGCGGATGGATCCTTGCAGGGGTGGAGCTGGCATGAAGGTCATCGTCTGCCAGCTCGCACCTGCATTCGTGGTGCGGGACACGGCGATCACGCTGCCTGCGGAGCCCTGCGCCTCAACCGCGAGCCAGCCGGTCGTCGGGGAGAGGAAATCGAGCGCGGTTCCGATCTCCATCATGCCGGGAGTCTGGAATGGATCCTGCGGCGTGACGTCGGACCAGCGCGCCCCTCCGTCGGCGGTGTACAGCAGGGCGACCTGCGATGAGAGCGCATTTGGATAGTACGACCCAAGCGGCCAGGATGGCACGGTTGCGTCTGGCTGGAGCGTCGCGAGCGTGAAGCCGGTCTCGGGGCCGGTCATCTGCAGCTGCTGCACGGCGAAGGGCCCTTTCGGCGATGACGGCGTCGCAGTTGGCGCGGTGGCGGTGCTGCTCGTCTTTGCTTTCTGAGAGTGCGCGGCATGCGTTTTGGGGCTGGCCGCGTGGCGGGCACCTGTGGTGCCGCAGGCAGCGAGCAGGGCCGCTGCAGCGATGGCGGCCAACGCGACCTGCAGGCGGCCGCGCGGGACTGTCCTTTTGCCGGCTTGCATGGCGACCCCCCGCATCTTCGGATACCGCAACCGTACCCAATGGCGTAGACCTAAACAATGGCGGACTCTGATCCCCGTACACCCGTGTGGCCAGTTGCGTGACGGTGGACAAGCAGGAGAACGCGCAGCGCGCGCCGCACAGATGCTCCAACGGCTCGGCGCAGGAATGGAGGTGGAGGGATCTCGATGGGGGACAGAGAGCGGGGTGAACGCGCGGTCGGGGGAGCGGGAACTGCGGAGCGCGAACACAGCGTTCTTGTCCTGAACGGGGGCTTTCGCCTCACGCCTGCACTCCGCGAGGCGCTGCAGGATGCCTTCATCATCGCGGCGGACGCGGGTCACCGGCGCCTTGCGCAGCGGGGCATCACGCCGCATGTGGTCGTCGGTGACTTCGACTCCTCCTCGCCGCCCGAGGACCTCGCGGTCCTCACCTACCCCGTGGAGAAGGACGAGACGGATGGAGAACTCGCGCTACGCCTGGCACTCGCGCAGGGCGCCCGCCGGA
>JAJYTV010000357.1 GCA_021792885.1 Bacillota bacterium | reverse complement strand
GCCCTGCACCGGCGGGATGTCGAGCGGCGACGGCAGGTAGTCGACGACGGCGTCGAGCAGGGGCTGCACGCCCTTGTTGCGGTAGCTCGTGCCGCAAAGTACCGGGGAGATCTTCGAGGCGATCGTCCCCTGGCGCAGGCCGCGCTTCAACTCGTCGACCGAGATCTCGCCGCCCTCGAGGTAACGTTCGAGGAGCGCCTCGTCGAACTCGACGGCGGCCTCCACGAGCTTCTCGTGGTACTCCTTCGCCTGGTCGAGCATCTCCGCGGGAATCTCGACCTCCTCGACCTTCTGGCCGAGGTCGTCGCCGTAGACGATCGCGCGCATGGCGACGAGGTCCACGATGCCGCGGAAGGTGTCCTCCACGCCGATCGGCAGCTGGATCGCCACCGGCCGGGCCCCGAGGCGCTCGACCATCATGTCCATCGTGCGGAAGTAATCCGCGCCGACGATGTCCATCTTGTTCACGTAGGCGATCCGCGGCACACCGTAGTGGTCCGCCTGGCGCCAGACCGTCTCGGACTGGGGCTCGACGCCGCCCTTCGCGTCGAACACGGCGACGGCACCGTCGAGGACGCGCAGGCTGCGCTCGACCTCAACGGTAAAGTCCACGTGTCCGGGCGTATCGATAATGTTGATGCGGCAGTCGCGCCAGAAGCATGTGGTGGCCGCGGAGGTGATGGTGATCCCCCGCTCCTGCTCCTGGACCATCCAGTCCATCGTCGCCGCACCCTCATGGACTTCGCCCATGCGGTGCAGTCGGCCGGTGTAGAAGAGGATCCGTTCGGTGGTCGTGGTCTTGCCGGCATCGATGTGGGCCATGATGCCGATGTTTCGCACCCGATCGAGCGGGTACGTCCGGGGCACGGCCGTCGGCTTGCCCCCGGCGGAACTCATCCTACCTCACCTCACCAGCGATAGTGTGCGAACGGACGGTTGGCCTCCGCCATGCGGTGGACCTCTTCCTTGCGCTTCACGGCACCGCCGGCGCCCTGGCTCGCTTCGACCAGTTCACGCGCCAGCCGCTCGACCATGTCGCGCTCCGACCTTGCGCGCGCGTAGCTGATCAGCCAGCGTAGCGCGAGCGATGTCCTGCGCTCCGGACGCACTTCGACGGGCACCTGGTAGGTGGACCCGCCGACCCGGCGAGGCTTGACCTCGACCATCGGCATCGCGTTCTTCACGGCCGCATCGAAGACTTCGAGGGCGGGGCGCTCGCTGAGCTCCTCCGCACGCTGCAGTGCGGAATAGAGGATGCGCTGCGCCAAAGACTTCTTCCCGTCGTACATCAGCTTGTTGGTCAAGCGGGTCACCATCTCGCTCTGGTACACCGGATCCGGTGCCACCGAGCGCTGCGGGACCCCTCCCTTACGCGGCACGCTGCGGCCTCCTTACTTCTTGCCCGGGCGCTTGGCGCCGTACTTGCTGCGGCCCTGCATGCGCTTTTGCACACCGGCGGCGTCGAGCGCGCCGCGCACGATGTGGTAGCGCACGCCCGGCAGGTCCTTCACGCGGCCCCCGCGCACGAGCACCACGGAGTGCTCCTGCAGGTTGTGGCCGATGCCCGGGATGTAGGCCGTGATCTCGATGCCGTTCGTGAGACGGACACGAGCGATCTTGCGCAACGCCGAGTTCGGCTTCTTCGGCGTCATGGTACGCACCTGGGTGCACACCCCGCGCCGCTGCGGCGAACCCTGCAGCGCCGGCGCCTTGGACTTCGGGCGCCCGACCGCACGGCCGTGGCGCACGAGCTGACTAATGGTCGGCACTCTGTTCCCCTCCTCCGATCAGCGCGGCGGCTGCTGCACCGACGTCGATGCCGCAAGCTCGCCCCAAGAGTTGCATGCTCTCCACTTCGACCACCTCGACCCCCGCGTCGCGGGCCCGCTCTAGCACGGGCCCGCGCACGTGGTCGTCAGCGTCCTTGGCAATGTATACGCGGAGCGCATCACCGGTGGACAAGTGTTTGAGCGTCTCCTTGGCACCCACCGCACGGCGGCGGGCCTGCTTGAGCTCTTCCACGAAGCGCTCTCACTCCCGAAGACAGACACTTGTATAGTGTACTGTCGGCTAGAAACGCTGTCAATCAGCGGTTTCGAGGCCGATCTCGGCGGCTGCGGTGCCCTGCTCCGACGCCATGCCCGCCGTCTCCGGCGTGTAGGCGACGCGGATGTCGCGGTAACGCGTCATCCCGGTGCCCGAGGGCACCAGCTTGCCGATGATCACGTTCTCCTTGAGGCCGAGCAGGGGGTCGGACTTGCCGTTGATCGCCGCCTCCGTCAAGACGCGGGTCGTCTCCTGGAAGGACGCGGCGGAGAGGAAGGAGTCGGTCGCCAAGGACGCCTTCGTGATGCCGAGCAGCACCGGCCGCGCGACCGCAGGCTCGCCGCCCTGGGCGAGCGCGTCGCGGTTCGCCGCCTCGAACTCGAAGATGTCGACGAGGCCGCCCGGCAGAAGCTCGGTGTCGCCGGAGTCCTCAATCTTCACCTTGCGCAGCATCTGGCGGACCATGACCTCGATGTGCTTGTCGTTGATATCGACGCCCTGCAGGCGGTACACGCGCTGCACCTCGTGCAGCAGGTAGACCTGCACGCCGCGCAGGCCGCGCACGCGCAGGAGGTCGTGCGGGTTCACGGAGCCCTCGGTGAGGACGTCGCCCGCTTCGACCTCCGTCTGGTCACGCGCCGCGAGGCGCGCCCCGTACGGGATCGCATAGGTCTGTACCTCGCCGTCGGCCGCCGTCACGTCGACCTCGCGCCGCCCCTCGACGTCGCGGATCTTCGCGCGTCCGCCGATCTCCGCGATGACCGCCTGGCCCTTCGGCTTGCGGGCTTCGAAGAGCTCCTCG
>JAJYTV010000356.1 GCA_021792885.1 Bacillota bacterium | reverse complement strand
GCGCACGATCTCGTGCCTGAAGGCCCCGAGACCGACGTGGGAAAGCGCCCGCTCCGCGCGCTCGCGCACGCGGTCCAGGCGGTAGAGTCGCCCGTAGAACACGAGGTTCTCGACACCCGTCAGTCCCAGGAAAACTCCGGGTTCGTGCCCAAGGTAGCCTAGCCGGCGCCGCGGCGCAAGGTCGTCCACGCGCGCGGGCGCGCCGAACAAAAGGAGCCTCCCGGACGTCGGCTCCCGCTGCAGGCTCAGAAGGCTGATCAGGGTCGACTTCCCTGCGCCGTTCGGGCCAAACAGCCCAAGGCACTCGCCGCTGCCGACCGACACGTCGACGCCGCGCAGGATCGCGCGCCCGCCGAGCATGAGCCGCAGCGCCTTCCCTTCAAGCATAGCGGCGGCGGCGCCGCAGGCGCCGCAGGATCAGCCAGGCGATCAGAAGGCCCGGCAGCGTCCAGAGCCACGGCAGCGCGCGGTGCAGCGGGTTCGGCGCCGGCAGGGCGGGCTGGAGGTTCACGAGCAGGCTCTTCTTGATCCCCTGCGCCGAGTAGACGCTGTAGTTCGCGCCGTCCCAGACGGTGCTCGGCGCGGAGTAAAACTTCTGGTTGAGGATCACGGGCAGGCGCACGCCGCTGCCGATCAGCATCCAGAGCACGCCGACGGGCGTCGGGAACGGCCAGCGCATCGTGAGGCCGGTCTTCGGGAATGGCACCGAGAACTTCACCTGCGCCGACTGCACGCCGGAGGGCACGGTGAAGTAGCCCGGCCCGAGCGCTGCGAGTCCGGCCGGGACCGAAACGTCGTACGCGCCGGGCCACAGCGCGAAGCGCCCGTTTCCCGGCTGCGACACGGTCTCGGTGACCTGCAGGGAATTGCCGACCTTGTCCACGACCGCCATGGCGATCGGTCCGCTCGGCGTGGAGCCCGCGTGCGCGGGGACGCCCGTCACGAGGATCGCGAACGCCGCGAGCGCGGCGAGCAGCCGGCTAGATCTGCGACCCATTGGACCCCGTGGGCGTCTTGGTGGGCGTGGCCGGCTGGTAATGCGACGGGCACTTCATCAGGAGGCTCTGCGCGACGAACGTTCCGTTCGCCGCGAGGTGGCCGTCCGCGATGGCCTGCACGTCGGGCGCGCCGAACGTGTCCGGCTCCGGGCCGTGGTAGACGACGCGGAGATCCTGCTTGCCGCCGCGCATCTTGAAGGAGAGGTATTCCTTGCTCGGGTCGTAGACGACGCTCTTGCCGATCACGACGCCCGCAACCCGCACGGCCGCCGTGCCGAGCGTCGACCGCTGCGCCTGCAGCTGCGGGATCGTCAAATAATACTCGGTGAAGTGGCGAAGCCCGTTTGCAAGCAGAAAACCGAGCGCCGCGACGACGATCGCCGCCGCGATCCCGAGGCGGGTCTTGCGCCGCATCGCTTCGTCCCCCTTGCGTGGTTTCTTGTCTTCTATCCTAGCGTATCTAGACGGCGTCCGCCGCATCCGGCGGACGCCGCCATCTTCCTGCTAGGGAAGGAACTTGCGCACGATGTCCATCAGTTCCGTCATGGCCGCGTCCGGATCGCCGGCCTTCACCGTGTCGACGATGCAGCCGCGGGTGTGGTTCTCGAGCAGGATCAGGCCGACGCGATCGAGGGCTGCGCGCACCGCGGCGATCTGGGTGAGGACCTCCGGGCAGTACCGGTCCTCCTCGACCATCCGCCGGATGCCGCGCACCTGCCCCTCGACCCGGCTGAGGCGCTGCAGGAGGTCCGGCTTGTCGCGCCTTGCGACGCCGCTGTGCAGGTTCCCGGCCGCCTCAAGCGCGTGGCCCTCCGCCTGATCGGGGTCCATCAGTTGTTCGGCGCTCCCTCGGCGATCCAGTTCGCGATCGTCTGGATGGTCGTCGCCGGGAGGTACGGTCCGCCGAGCGGCATCTGCGGCTGCAGTTTGCCGGTGAGCTTCTGCCAGAGCATCGTCTGCTGGTACGTCGCGCCCTTCGTGATGCCCTTGGCCTGGATGCTCGCGTAGGAGGTCAGATCCAGGCCGGCCGTCGCGTTCGAGCCGGAGTGACAGACGGCACAGTGCGCCTGGAAGATCGGCTCGATGTCCTGAGAGAAGCTCGGTTTCGCGATCGCGACGTTGCTCGCGCCGCCTCCGCCGGGCTGCGAGATGCCCTGGTTCGCCGCACCGAGGTAGGTGAGGCCGATGATCACCGCGACGGTGACACCTGCGATGCTCATCGCCCAGGGACGGTGGCGCGGCTCGCGGCGCGGGTTCTTGTCGAAGAACGGCAGCGCCACGAGAACGATCACCGCGATCGTCGGGAGGCCGATGATCCCGAGCGGGTCGAGGAACGGCGGGATGTATTTGAGGAGCTGGTAGATCGAGAAGAAGAACCAGAGCGGGACAGGGTTGTAGTGCGCCTTGTTGAGCGGATCTGCCGGAGCGAGGAGCGGCGCATGCTGCGACAGCGCAAGGATCAGGAGCGCCATCGCGACGACGACGATCAGCATCGTCATCTGGAAGACCGTGTAGGGGTAGAAGGTGACGAGCCCCTTCGTGCCCTTGGGCTTGCGCTCGGCTTCCTCCACGACCAGCATCTGCGTGCGCAGCACCATCGCGAAGTGGATCCCGAAGAAGATCAGCAGGAGGGCGGGCAGCACCAGCATGTGGATGGAGTAGAAGCGCGTCAGCGTGAGGCCGGAGATGTATGTTCCGCCGCGCGTCAGGTAGGCGATGTAGATGCCGACGAACGGCGCATAGAACGGCATCCAGGTGCCGACCATCGTCGCCCAGTAGGACTGCTGGTCCCACGGCAGAAGGTAGCCGGTGAAGGCGAAGAGGATCACGATGAAGAGCAGGACGACCCCG
>JAJYTV010000355.1 GCA_021792885.1 Bacillota bacterium | reverse complement strand
ACCGCCTCTCCCAGGCGCTGCTTCCTGCTCGCCGCGGCCAGTGTATCACGCAGCGTTCTTCGGGGGCATGGTTGGTTTTCGTCTCGGTTTCCTTCAATTGAAAAAATCATGAGAAATCTGCTTGACTCAGCCTCCGCATGTCATTGAGTGGTAGCTACCTGAGTTTCGAGAGATTGCGGAATTGGTAAATTCTGAGCAATGAGTCTCGGTCTCGACGGCGAAACCGGAGGTATGGGACCTGCGAAGGGCGCTGCGCCAACCCCCGTGGACTTCACTATCTATCCGGCTGCCGCGGTCGCGGTCGTGGTCCGGCTACTGAGCGAACGCGTCAACTGGTCCGGAGTTGTCGATGCCATCATCCCGTGGGACGAGGCGCGGGCGGAGATCCGGCCGTCTACGGTGCTGCTTGGTCTGTTAATGAACATGCTGGTGCAGCGCACCCCCCTCTACCACGTCGAGCAGTGGGCGCAAACCATGCCGCTGGACCTGCTGCTGGGCCCTGAGGTGAAGGCGGAGCAGCTGAACGACGACGCCTGCGGTCGGGCGCTGGAGAAGCTCGCAGTGTATGGCGAGAGGATCGTGGCGACGCTCGTGTTGCGCATCCGCGCGCTCTCCGCGCTTGGGCCGGCGTTTCTGCACAGCGACACGACGGCGTTCTCACTCTTTGGCGACTATCCGGACGTTCCGGGTGCGCAAGTGCGCATCACCTTTGGCCATTCCAAGTAGCACCGCCCGGACCTTGTGCAGGTGATGCTGGGGCTGACCGTCGACGGGCAGGGCAACGTGCTGCTCGGGCAGATGCTCGACGGCAATCAGAGCGACAAAGCCTGGCATCCGGAGTGGCTCGAGACCCTGGATCAACGGTTGCCGGAGCAGCTATGGCGCAACGATCTCTACGTAAGCGACTCTGCCGTGATCTCGCCCAAGGCGGTGGCGAAGCTCGCGGAGCTCCAGGTGAAGTTCCTCGGACGCCTGCCGGAGAACTACAAGCTGTGCCGCGACGTGAAGGAAGCGGCGTGGGCGCAGCCAGATCAATTCATGGATCTCGGCAGTTTCTCCCCGAAGAAGCACGCGGCTCAATACAGGGTCCAGTTCCATAGCGGTAGCCTCTACGATCAGGCTGTACGCTGCCTCGTGGTACATTCCGACGCTCTCGACAAGCGCAAGGAGAAGGCTCTGCAGCACGAGGTGGCGCAGGAGCGCGGGCAACTGGAGCGGCTCCAGGAGTCGCTCGAAGACCGGCGGTTCTCCTGCCGCGACGATGCCGCATTGGCCGCCGAGTCGGCACTCCGTGAGCTGCACTGCAAATGGCATGCGCCAACGTTCGAAGTGCACGAAGAGACGGTCCTCCGGCGCCGCCCGGGACGGCCGAAGAAGGACGCACCCCCACCGACCCGTCAGGAATACCGCCTTCAGCTCACCATCCCTCAACCGGACCCGCAGATCCTCAAGGCGGAACGTGAGCGCCGCTCCACCTTCGTCCTCGTCACCGACGACCAGCACTTCGGCGCCCGCCAGCTCCTTGAGGCATACAAGGGCCAAGACCATGCGGAACACGGCTTCCGCTGGATGAAAGACGACCCGCACCTCGACGCGTTCTACGTCCAAAAGCCGGATCGCGTCGCCGGCATCGGCATGCTGCTCACCCTCGGCCTGCAATTCGTTCGCTGGATGCGCTCTCTCGTGCGCACCGCCCTTCAGGACCAGCCGCCGCTCGTCCTCCCCGACAAGCGTGTCCTGCCGGCCCCGTCCGACCGCGTCATCATCGAGTCCCTCGCGCCGATCTGGCTCGCCAAGGTCCGCCATCAGGGCCAGGAATGGTACCAGTGGGCGGCTGTCCCGCCCCATAGCGCTCGCATCCTCCAGGCCCTCGGTACTGACCTCGACGATATCTTCTCCGCACCTACCTGACGCTGAAATTCAACCCTGATCGCCTCACCCCACATGCGGAGGGTGAGGCTTGACGAGCTGCGCATTCACCTGTCTGCAGTGTATGCGAGAGCGCGCAACGGCCCTGCGCTATGCTGTAGGCATGGCCAACCAATCGCGCCTGCAACCGGGGGATCCCGGCTACCGTGGACTGAGCGCCGCGCTCTTCATCGTCGGCATCGTGACCTTCGCCATGCTCTACGCGACACAGCCCGTTCTGCCGCTGATCGCGCGCGCGTTCCGCCTCTCCCCCACGCAGGCGAGCCTGTCGGTCTCCTTGAGCACGATCGGACTCGCGGCCGGCCTGCCGATCTGGGCCGCCTACGCCGACCGCTTCGGCCGGGCGCGCGCGATCGTCGCCGCGCTGCTCGCGTCCGCGGCGCTCGGCGTCCTGCTCTCCTTTGTACCGAACTTCACGGCGCTCGCCCTCTTGCGCCTCGTGCAGGGCTTCACGCTGGCCGGCGTCCCCGCGACCGCGATGACCTACCTCGGCGAAGAGATCGTCCCCTCTGCGCTCGGCGGCGCGATCGGGCTTTACATCGCAGGCAACTCGATCGGCGGCATGAGCGGGCGCATCGCCGTCGGCGTCGCGGCACACTACCTCGGCTGGCAGGGCGCGCTCGCCGCGCTCGGCCTGCTCTCGCTCGCGCTCGGCGCCTTCGTCGCGCGCGCGGTGCCGCCGTCGCGCCACTTCCATCCGACCGTACGCAGGCTCGGCGCAACCCTGCGCGCCGACCTCGGGCTCCTGCGAGAGCCGCAGCTCTCCGCTCTCTTCGCGATTGGCGGGCTGCTGATGGCCGCGTTCGTCGCCGTCTACAACTACGTCGGCTTCCTGCTCGCGGGACCGCCGTACGACCTTCCCACCGATCTCGCGAGCCTCGTCTACCTCTTCTACCTGCTCGGCACGATCAGCTCCGCCGTGCTCGGC
>JAJYTV010000009.1 GCA_021792885.1 Bacillota bacterium | reverse complement strand
GGAGCTCTCGTTCAGCGAGCGCGCGTGGAACACGATGCTCGTGCCGCCGGGGGCGATCGTCAGCACGCCGGCGAGGCGGTAGGGGATCGGCACGCCGAGGACGTCGATGCTGCCATCGAGGGAGATGCCCTGCGGGGAGATCTCCACCTGCGGCAGCGTCACGGCGGAGCCCGCGGGCAGGTAGGGACGGGCCGCCTCGGTCAGGGCCTGCTCCACCTCCTTCGCGCCGATCGCGCCGGAGACGACGAGGCTGCCTTTGCGCACGATCACGAGTCTGCCCCGCGCGAGGGCGGAGAGGTCGACCTGGCCGCCCCGCCAGACGAGGCGCGCGTCGCTGAGCGCCGTGCCCTGGTAGGAGAGCTTCGCCATGCGGATCTGCAGCCGGTCGAAGCGGCCCAGGGCGAGCTGCCAGATCGGGCCGGGATCCAGGCTGACCTGCGCCGGCGCGCCGAACTGCCGGCGCACCGAGCGGGCGATCGCGGCGTCGATCGCGGGCGGCACGTACATGCCCGCGGCGGCGTAGAGGAGGCCCGCGCAGGCGCAGAGCCCGAGCAGCCAGAGGAGGGCGCGGCGGCCGCGCCGCGGCCGCACGGGCGAGGTGACGGACGGTTCCTGGCGCAAGGCAAAGCCACCTCTCGAGAGACGAAGGGACGCTATGCGGGCCATTCGGGCGGGGCCGCGCCCGCTCCTGCCGCGGGCCCGTGGTGATCGGACGACAAATCCGGCGCCGATTCGACGCTCGCGCAGAGGATTTCCGCCGGGCCGCCAGAACCTATCGAAGGATGTCAGGGGAGGGATGGCCATTGCGTCGCGGACGTGGCGGCAGCTGGTGGAGTACCGTGATCGTCACCCTCATCCTGCTGGTGATCGGCACCGTGCTCGGCCGCTCGCTTCCGCTGGGTCCGCTCAGCCTGCGCGTGGGCTTCGCCCCGCTCAGTCTCAACCTCTACGTCATCTCGGTCGCGGTCTCGCTCGAGACGAACCTGCTCGGACTCGTGGGTGCGGCCCTCGGCCTCATCCTGACGCGGCTCGTCTGATGCCGCTGCGCGATCTGCCGCCGACGCAGCGGCCGCGCGAGCGGTTGCTGCGCGAGGGGCCGACGGCGCTCGCGGACTACGAGCTCCTGGCGATCGTGCTCGGGGGAGGCACGGCAGGAGACCACGCGCTCGCACTGGCGGGAAGGCTGCTCTCCGACGGAGGGCTCGAAGGGCTCCGGCGCAGGGGGCCTACGGCGCTCCTGCGCGAGCGGGGCGTCGGCCCGGCGCGTGCGGCGCAGGTCGCGGCGGCGCTCGAACTCGGACGCAGGGCCGACGCGGGCGACGGTCCGGAGCGGCTTGCGCTGGACGAGCCGGAGCGCGCCTACCGCTATCTTCGCCAGCGCCTGGACCCGAGCAACGAGCAGCTCCTGACGCTGCTGCTCGACCGGCGCCTGCGCATCCTGGGCGAGGCGCTCGTGGCCCAGGGCGGCCAGGCCGCCCTGGCGATCCAGCCCGTCGACGTGCTGCGGCCGGCGGTTCGGGCAGGCGCGAGCGCGGTGCTGCTCGCGCACAACCATCCGTCCGGCGATCCGAGACCATCGGTCGAGGACATCGAGACGACCCGCGCGCTCGCGCGCGCCGCGCTTTCCATCGGGATCCAACTGGTTGACCACATGATTATCGGCGATAATAGCTTCGTGAGCATGCGGCTTGCGGGCTATCTCGGCCAGGAGTAGGAAAGGAGCCAACGCGTTGGCGCTCACGGACATCTTCTACCGCAGCTTTTCACGCGATCTCGG
Source organism: Bacillota bacterium (assembly GCA_021792885.1). Taxonomy (GTDB): domain Bacteria; phylum Bacillota; class Sulfobacillia; order JAJZYS01; family JAJYTV01; genus JAJYTV01. The sequence goes on along the minus strand of JAJYTV010000009.1, from coordinate 15,950 downwards.
CATCGACCTCGGCACCGCCAACACGCTCGTCTTCGTCAAGGGCCGGGGCATTGTCATCCAGGAGCCCTCGGTTGTGGCGATCGACCGTGAGACGAAGGCGATCCTCGCCGTCGGCGCCGAAGCGAAGCAGATGATCGGGCGCACGCCGGGCAACATCGTCGCCGTGCGGCCGATGAAGGACGGCGTGATCGCCGACTTCGAGGTCACGCAGTCCATGTTGAAGTACTTCATCGGCCGCGCCCAGCCGCGTGCCGGGATGTTCCACCCGCAGGTCGTCGTCGCGGTGCCCTCCGGCATCACCGGGGTCGAGCGGCGCGCCGTCAAGGAGGCTGCGCAGCAGGCTGGCGCGCGCGATCCCGTGACGATCGAGGAGCCGTACGCCGCCGCGATCGGCGCCGGGCTGCCCGTCGAGGAACCGACCGGCAACATGGTTGTCGACATCGGCGGCGGCACGACGGAGGTCGCGATCATCAGCCTCGGCGGCATCGTCACGTCGCGCTCGGTGCGCGTCGCTGGCGACGAGCTCGACGAGGCGATCGTGAACTACGTCAAGCGCACATACAACATGATGATCGGCGAGCGCACCGCGGAGGACGTCAAGATCCGCGTGGGCGCCGCGATTGAACCCGAGGAGACGACGATCGAGGTGCGCGGGCGCGACCTCGTCACGGGCCTCCCCCGGACGCTGCCGCTCGGCGCCGACGAGGTGCAGCGGGCGCTTTCGGAGCCTCTGCAGGCGATCATCGACGCGATCAAGCTCACCTTGGAGCGGACGCCGCCCGAACTCGCCGCGGACATCATGGACCGCGGCATCGTAGTGACTGGCGGCGGGGCGCTCCTGCGCAACTTCGACCGACTCCTGATGAAGGAGACCGGCATGCCGGTGCACGTTGCGGAGGACCCGCTGCTCTGCGTCGTGAAGGGCACCGGCCGGTGCCTTGAGGACCGTAGCATCCTGGAGAAGATCAAGAAACTACAACGCGAGGGTTAACCGTTGCCTCGTCGCGGCGTGATTCGCCTGTATATCGCTGCCATCCTCGTCCTCGGGCTCGTCACCCTTGAGAGCCTGACCGTCTTTCCGCGCGCCTCCGTGTCGCGCGTCAGCGGAGCCGTCAACACGGTGCTGCTGCCGCTGGAGATCGGCACGAACAGCGTGACCCACTTCGTCTCGAGCACCGTTCGCTCGGTGGTCGGCGCGTTCAGCGCGGAGCAGAAGAACCGGCAGCTGCGCGATGAGGTGGCGCAGCTGCAGGCGCAGGTCACGACGCTGCAGGCGGTGAAGGGCCAGGACGTCCAGCTGCACAAGCTGCTGGGCCTCAAAGACTCGCTGCCGAAGGCGGACCGCACCCTGACGGTGCCGGTGGTCGGCCGCTCGCCGGTCAACTGGCTCGACCAGATCGTGATCGCGGGCGGCAGCCACAACGGCATCAAGTACGGCGACCCGGTGCTCTCCTACGGCGGGGTGGTCGGCCGGGTCATCTCGGTCGGACCCGTGAGTTCGACGGTCGTGCTCCTGCCCGACCCCGAGAGCGCGATCGGCGCGATGGTCGCGCGCACGTCGGACGCGGGCGTGCTGCTTGGCAACGGGCAGGCCTCGACGCTGACGATGCAGTTCTTCGCCGCCGGCGCGAACGTCCGCAAGGGCGACCTCGTCGTGACGTCGGGGCTCGACCACCTGCTGCCGGCCGGCTTGCCGCTGGGGCGGGTGATCGGCACGCGGCAAGGCGACTTCGGCCTCGTGAAGGTCGCTTCGGTGCGGCCGCTCGCGAATCTCAACGAGTTGCAGAACGTCCTGGTGATCCTGCGATGACCTTCCAGAAGGCGATGGACGGCTACGTCGGGCCCGCGCTCTTCGGGCTGCTCGCCTTCCTGCTGCGTACGAGCGTCTTCGCGCGGCTTTCGATCAACGGCGTCACGCCGGACCTCCTGCTCGTGGTCGTGGTGATGACCGCCCTGCGCCAAGGCGCGTTCCGCGGCGCGATCGTCGGCATCGTCTTCGGCCTCCTCGAGGACGTCGCAACCGGCCGGCTGATCGGCATGCATGCGCTTGGGCTGATGCTGGGCGGCCTCGCCGCCGGCCTCCTGCGCCGGCGGCTCTACCCGGATCCGTGGTTCGTGCCGCTGCTCGCCGTGCTGCTCGCGCTCGCGCTGCAGCAGCTCGTCGTGCTGACCACGTTCTTCGTCGCCCGCATCGGCGTGCAGCAATTGCCTCTGCTGGTGGTCATCGAGTATATCTACACGGTGCCGTTCGCCTATATCATTCGTCCTGTGTTCCATCGGCCGGAGGCGCCGACATAGACGCCGAGAAACGGCTTGGCCTACACTCATGGAAGTAGAGAATATACTGCGGGGTGTCGCCCATGCAGCCGCAAGTCCGCGAGAAGCGCATCGTCTTCCTCGCGATCCTGTCGGTGTTGATGCTGGGGCTGCTGGTGGCGCGCCTGGGCTACCTCGAGGTGGTGCAGGGTGCGCAGCTGCGCAGCCTCGGCATTGCGTACCGCGTCCGCGTGATGCCGATCACGGCACCGCGCGGCGAGATCTTCGCGAGCGGCGGGCAGCCGCTCGCGACCAACAAGCCGTCATTCTCGGCGGAATACTTCGACCTCGGCGCAGCGCCGCCGCAGGCCGAGCTTTCGCGCCTTGCGAAGATCCTCGCGCTGACGCCCGCGGCGCTCAAGTCCGTGATCACGGCGTACCAGGGCCAGCCGTACATCCCGGTGCGCATCAAGCAGGACCTCACGCCGCAGCAGATCACGATGCTCGACGAGGACAAGCAGAACCTCCCGGGCGTCTTCGTGCAGGCCGAACCCCTGCGCTACTACCCGCTCGGCACGGTCGGCGCGCACGTGCTCGGCTACGTGCAGGGCATCACCCTGCAGGAACTGAAGACGTGGAAGGACCCGCGCCTCAACGGCAATTCGATCGTCGGCCAGAGCGGTCTCGAACTGAGCTACCAGAAATACCTGCAGGGTACGAACGGGGGCGAGGAGGTCGAGGTCGACGCGAACAACCGGCCGCTCGTCGTGCTCGGAACGAAGGCGCCGATCCCTGGCGACAACCTCCACCTGACGCTCTCCAAGGGGCTTGAGGAGGAGGCCGCGCGGGCGCTGCAGGCCGACATCAACTGGCAGCGCTCCGTGCTGAAGCAGAACGCCCGCTCCGGAGCCGTGATCGTGATGGACGTGAAGACGGGCGCCGTGCTCGCGATGACGTCCAACCCCTCCTTCAACCCCAACTGGTTCGCCCAAGGCCTGACGACCGCCGAGGCGAAGCAGATCTTCAACCCGGTGACGAGTCCGATGATCAACCGCGCGATCGGCGCCAGCTACCCGCCGGGCTCGGCGTTCAAGATGGCGACGGCGGTCTCGGCCCTTGAGTCCGGATCGATCACGCCGAGCACGATCATCCCGGGGCTGCCGCGCTACTGGTACCCGCCCTACCCGTGGAACTGGGTGCGCGCCAATACGGGCCCGAACTGGCTTGCGAAGGCGATCGGGCAGTCGGACGACGTCTTCTTCTACGAAGTCGGCCGGCGCACCGGCATCAACACGATCGCCAAGTGGGCGACGCACCTCGGCTTCGGCAAGCCGACCGGTATCGACCTTCCGGGTGAGACGTCCGGCTTCGTGCCGACGATGCAGAGCTATGAGAAGCAGAACGGCGGAGCCTGGTACCCCGGACTCGTGTACTCCGTCGCGATCGGACAGGGCGAGGACCTCGCCACCTTGATCCAACTCGTCGACTACACGGCGTCCGTTGCAGAGAATGGGGTGCGCTACCAGCCGTACCTCGTCCAGACGATCGACACCCCGTCCGGCAAGGTCGTCTACCAGCACAAGCCGAAGGTCACCTCCACGACGCAGCTGCCCGCCGCAGACTGGCAGGCCATCCACTCCGGCATGCTCTGGGCGACCCAGCCCGGCTCGATTCCGGGCAACGGCGGCACGGCGGGTCCCTTCCTGGGCGGCATGCCGATGCAGATCGCGGGCAAGACCGGAACTGCGCAGGTCGCCGGTCAGCCGTCGATCACCTGGTTCGTCTCCTACGGACCGTACAAGAACCCGCAGATCGCGATCGCGGTGGAGATCGCGGGCGGTGTCGAAGGCGCCTACGCGGCGCCGGTCGCGCGTGACCTCTACGACTACTACTTCCACCTGAACGACCCCGGCAACATCCTTGCGCCGCCGGCGCCGCCGAAGCCGAAGACGCCGGCGAAGAGCCCTAGCGGCAGCGGGAACGGCACGACCACGAAGGGCACGACCAGCACCGGCACGAGCACCGGCACGAGCACCGGGACGAGCACCGGGACGAGCACCGGGACGAGCACCGGCACGAGCACGGGGACCGGCACGACCCCCAGCGGGACCGGTACGGGCACGACGACGACCGGTTCCGGCGGTGCGGGCACAGGCGCGGGCACGGGCACTGCGACGAACGGCAGCGGCGGCACGTCGACAGGGTCCGGCAACTGATCGGCAAGGCGTGTTGGGAGCCGTTGAACGGGGTCGCGCGAAAGCCTCCACAATCGGCAGGAAATGGGCCAGGCCCGGGCGAAACGGCTGGAGAGACCGGGGGTGACCACCGTTTCGCACGCTGTGTGGAACAGTTCGACCGAGGGTGGGGACCGTGACGCGCTGTACCTCCGCCGGACACTCCGTTCCGGTCAGCGGGTCGACCATGACGGGAACGTCGTGGTGTTCGGCGATGTGCATGCGGGTGCGGAGATCGTGGCCGCTGGCGATGTGCTCGTCTTCGGTCACCTGCGCGGCGTCGTCCACGCGGGCGCTGCGGGGGCCGAGACGGCGCGCGTCTGCGCGTGGCGGCTTGAACCCGTGCAATTGCGGATTGCGCGCATGATCGCGCGATCGCCGGATCGCGGGGACGAACCATCCGTCGCTCCGGAGGTGGCGCGCATCGAAGGCGGGCAAGTGGTGATCGAGCGGGCGGATAGAGCGGATGACGGGAGGGTGCCCCGTGGGTGAGGTCATCGTCGTCACTTCCGGGAAGGGCGGGGTCGGGAAGACCACGACCACAGCGAATCTGGGCACGGCGCTTGCCCAGTCGGGCAGCCGGGTCTGCCTCGTGGATGCCGACATCGGGCTCAGGAACCTCGATGTCGTGCTGGGCCTGGAGAACCGTATCGTCTACGACCTTGTCGATGTGGTCGAAGGCTTCTGCAGACTGCGCCAGGCACTGATCCGTGACAAGCGCCTCGAGGGCCTGAGCCTGCTGCCTGCCGCCCAGACGAAGGACAAGACCGCCGTCACCCCGGAGCAGATGAAGGGACTGACCGACGAGCTCCGCCAGGAGTTCGACTTCATCCTGGTCGACAGCCCGGCGGGCATCGAGCAGGGCTTCAAGAACGCGATCGCCGGCGCGGACCGCGCGCTGATTGTCGCAACCCCGGAGGTCGCGTCGGTTCGTGACGCCGACCGCATCATCGGCCTGCTGGAAGCCGCCGAGATCCCGCCGGCGCGCCTGATCGTCAACCGCCTACGCCCCCAGATGGTCCGCAAGGGAGACATGATGAGCGTCGACGACATCGTCGACATACTCGCCATCGACCTGATCGGCGTCGTTCCCGAGGACGAGCAGATCGTCGTCACGACGAACCGCGGCGAACCAGCTGCACTCATCCAGGGTTCGCGCGCAGGAGAGGCCTACCGCAACATCGCACGACGCATCAAGGGCGAGGAAGTGCCCTTCATCGACCTCGAAGAGACTTCGGGGTTCCTTGGCCGCCTGCGTCGCATGTTCGGCCAGGCTTGAGGAGTAGAGCCCATGTGGATGAGACGCGGACCGAGCAAGCAGATCGCGAAGGACAGGCTCCGCAACGTGCTGGTGCACGACCGCGCCGACACGTCGCCGGAGTTCATGTCCCACCTGCGCGATGATCTCATGCGGGTGGTCAGCGAGTACCTTGAGGTCGGGCAAAACGGCGTCGACATGAAGCTGCAGTCGGAAGACGACCACGTGGCGCTCGTCGCAAGCATCCCGGTGAAGCAGTTGAAACGCGCTAGACAGCGCTCGGGGAACAACTGACAAAAGCGCCTGCTCAATGAGCAGGCGCTTTTGATGCTACAATGTTGAGATTGTGAGGGGGTCTCGCGCGTGGCACGGCTGCTCCGGGTCGACTTCGGTCTGCTGCTGGCCGTCGCGCTGCTCTGCGCCGGGTCGCTCGTGGTCATCGCGTCGGCGACGCATTTCGACGTGACGGGCAGCCCTCTCTACTACGTGCAGCACCAGATCGAGTGGCTGGTGCTGGGCACGTTGCTGATGATCGCGACGGCATCGATCAACTACCGCGACGTGCGTCCCTACGCCGCGTATATCTACGCCTTCGCCATCCTTTTGCTCGCCTTGGTGCTCGTCCACGGCCAGAGCGCGCTCGGGGCCGTGCGCTGGATCCAGATCGGACCCTTCCAACTGCAGCCCTCGGAGTTCGCGAAGCTCGCGCTCGTCATCGGCCTTGCGGATCTTCTGGCCCAGCGCAGGCGCATGGACCGCATGCGGGACCTCGTCGGGCCCATCCTCTTCGCAGCCATCCCTGCCGCGCTCGTGTTCAAGCAGCCTGACCTCGGAACGGCGCTGATCTTCGTCGCCATCCTCGTCGTCATGCTCTTCATGTCGGGAGCGCGGGTCTGGCACCTTCTGCTCCTGTTCGGCGGCGGCTTCGGCCTGATGGTCGCGTGGATCTACCTGCACGTGAACTTCAAGGTGCCGCTGCCGCTGATCCACTCCTACCAGCTCAAGCGCCTGCTCGTCTTCCTGAACCCGAACGTCGATCCGACGGGCAGCGGCTACAACATCATCCAGTCTCTCGTCTCCATCGGCTCCGGCGGCATGACGGGACTCGGCGTGCACTCCAACCAGGCTGTCCTGTCCTTCCTTCCGGAGCACGCGACCGACTTCATCTTCGCCGTCGTCGCGCTCGACTTCGGCTTCGTGGGGGGCGCCGTGCTGCTCGCGCTCTACCTCGGGCTGGTCTGGCGCGCCCTGAACATCGTCAGCGACGTGCGCGACCCCTTCGGTGCGCTTCTCGGCGCCGGCGTCGTGACGATGCTCGCGGTGCAGGTGCTGATGAACGCCGGGATGGCGATGGGCGTGATGCCGGTCGTCGGCGTCCCCTTGCCCTTCGTGAGCTACGGCGGCTCGTCGGTCCTCACAGACTTTCTCGGCATCGGCGTGCTCCTCAGCCTGCGCCTACACCCCGGCCACCTGACCTTCCGCGCCTAGCCGCGGGTGCCGCGCGCACCGATCCACTGCATCCATGTGAACAGCGCATAGAGGGCGAGCGAGAGCCCGAGACCGAGCGCCCAGAGGGCGATCCACAGCACTTCGCTGCGGTATGCCTGCAAGACCGACAAGACATTCCCTCCCTGCAAGACTGCGCCGCCAGTCTCGGCAGGAAGCGAATGTCGCATGCAGTGCGAGAGCATCGCGGGACAGGCCGACGCATATGCCTGTCTCGTGAGGTGTGGCCTTTTGGGCAAGCTTGCGCTGCGCATCGTGGCGGCGGCACTGCTGGCGGGTGGGCTCTTCTGGGTCACCCGCGCGTCGGGGAGCGCCCCCGCCTCGTTCCGACGGATTCTGCACACCTACATCGCGGAGAACACCCTGCCGTCGGGGCAGCCGCAATCCGCCTCCACCGCGCCATCCGGCACCGCGAAGGCGACGGGTCTTTCCTGGCCGCTCACGGGAAGCGTCTCGTCGGCCGGCCAGGGTGGGGTGATGATCGCCGCCCCGAGCGGCACGCTGGTGCGCGCGGCGTCCGCGGGCCGCGTCGCCTCGACCCCGGCCGACGCACCGGGCGCCGACGTCGTCGTGAGAGAGGGCAGCCTGACGCTCACCTACGGGCATGTCGGCCCGGTCTACGTGCACAAGGGGCAGCTCGTGCGCGCTGGTGAGGTGATCGGCGAGGTGCCGCACTTCGGGCCGGGACAGACGCCGGGCATCGTGCTGCAGGCGCGCCGCGCGGGTAAGCCTGCCGCGGTGCTCGGGCTGCTCGCTTCGCCATGAGCTGGCGCTTGCCGCGGATCCACCCGCTCCTCTGGGCGCTCGTCGCCCTGGGCATCGCCGCGGGGAGGACATCGGAGGTCGGGGTGTACATCCTCTCGCTCCTCCTGCATGAGGCGGCGCACGCGTCGGCGGCGCGAGCCCTCGGCTACGAGATGGGCCGCGTCGACCTGTACCCCTTCGGCGGCCGCGCAGACATCCCGGGCATCGAGCTGCGCGGTCCCCTCGCGGAGATGGTGATCGCCGCCGCCGGGCCGCTCGCGAACCTCGTCGCGCTCGCCCTCGCGACCCTGCTCTGGCGGATCGGCCTCGCGGACGCCGCCCGCGTGCGCATCATCGTCGACGCGAACCTCGCGATGCTGCTGGTGAACGCCCTGCCGGCTTTCCCGCTGGACGGCGGTCGGGTGCTGCGCGCGGTCGCGTCGGCGCGCGTCGGCTTCTCGCGCGCGAGCGAGGGGGCGCTGCGCCTGACGCAGCTCATCTGCATCCTGCTGCTGCCGGCGGCGGGGCTCCTGCAGCTCTTGGGACTGCCGGGGTGGCAGCTCGCCGTGCTCTCGCTCGTCCTCTACTCGGCGCATCGCCGCGAGGCGGCGAACGTTCCGATCGCCCGCTGGACGCTCTGGCTGCGCGGCCAGGAGGACCTGCGCGGGGGCGGCATCCTGCCGCTCGCGTCGTTCGCGGCGGGCGAGGGCGCACAGGTCCGGCAGATCCTGCGCCGCCTGTTCGGGAGGCGCGCGCATCGCGTCTATGTCTACGACCGGGACCGCATGCTCGGCGCGATCGACGACCGGACGCTCTACCGCGCCGCGGAACGCGGCGAACTCCAGCGCACACTGGGGGAGATCGTACGCGAACGCAAGGACGGTTAGCTCCGGCGCCGATCGGGCATGCTGGTGCCGGAGGGATCGCGATGCCGAAGCCGTGCGCGGCCTGCCTTGGCCGGGGTGTTTGCTCGCAGTGCGAGGGGCGCGGCGTCGTGTCGCCGCCGTGGGGTGACACGTGCCTGTGCGACGGTTGCCACGGTAGCGGGCACTGCTGGGAGTGCGGCGGATCCGGCGTACAGGCGCTTGCCAATCCTGAAGACCCTTCCTATACTTAAGTCACACAGGTTTGCCGACCCGCGCGTTGCGAGGGCCGGTCTTTTGGGAGTGAAGACAAGCGGTGCGCCGCGAAATATTGGTGAATGTAGAGCCGCTCGAGACGCGCGCAGCGATCCTCGAGGACGGTGAACTCGTCGAACTCTTGGTTGAGCGACCGATCCATCAGCGTGCGGTCGGCAATATCTACAAGGGCAGGGTGGAGAACGTCCTGCCGGGCATGGAGGCCGCCTTCATCGCGATCGGGCTGGAGAAGAACGCGTTCCTGCACGTCGGGGACGCGGGCGCCCTGTACGACGAGGAGGACGGGATCGAGGAGCAGCAGCGCAAGAAGTTCGTCAACATCGACGACGTCGTGCGCTCCAAGCAGGAGATCATGGTGCAGGTCGTCAAGGAGGCGATCGGCACGAAGGGCGCCCGGGTGACGACGAATGTCAGCCTGCCGGGCCGCTACATTGTGCTCACGCCGCTCAACGACTTCATCGGCGTCTCGCGCCGCATCACGGACGAGAAGGAGCGCGCACGCCTCAAGGCGTTCGCCGAGACCTCGAAGCCCGAGGGCGCAGGCGTGATCGTGCGCACCGTCGCGGAAGGCCGCCCGGACGCCGAACTGCAGCAGGACATGGAGTTTTTGAAGCGCCTTTGGAGCCGCATCCAGCGCCGCGCCCAGGTGATGAACGCCCCGGCGCTGCTGCACAAGGACATCGGCCTTACCTTCCGGATCGTGCGCGACATGCTCACGGACGAGGTGGAGCACCTCTGGATCGACAACAAGGAGGAGTACGACCGCGTCGTCGAGCTCGCCGACACGATGTCGCCGGATCTGCGCCAGCGCATCCGCCTGTGGCCGAACAAGGCAGCGAGCCTCTTCGACGCCTTCAATCTCGAGCCGGAGATCGAGAAGGCGATCCGGCGAAAGGTCTGGCTGCATTGCGGCGGCTACCTCGTGATCGACAAGGCGGAAGCCTTGACCGTGATCGACGTGAACACCGGCAAGTTCGTCGGCAACCGCAACCTCGCGGAGACGGTGCTGCGGGCGAACCTCGAGGCGGCGGAGGAGATTGCGCGCCAGGTGCGGCTGCGGGATCTCGCCGGCATCATCGTCGTCGACTTCATCGACATGGACCGCCCGGAGGACCGCCAGAAGGTGCTCTCGACGCTCGAGGAGGCTGTGCGGCGCGACCGCACCAAGGTGCACATCCTCGGCCTGACGCAGCTGGGCCTCGTCGAGATGACGCGCAAGAAGGTCGGCCACGGGCTCGAGGGGATGCTCCTGCGCACCTGCCCGGACTGCGACGGCCGCGGCCGCGTGCTCTCGGAGGAGACGATGGCCCAGAAGGTGCGCCGCGACATCCGCTCGCTGTTCCGCAAGGAAGCCGCCGAGGCGGCGCTCGTCGAGGTGAACCCGGCCGTCGCCGCGCTCTTGATCGGCACGGGCGGCGCGCACCTGCGCGACTTCGAGAAGGAGCTCGGCCGCGCCGTCTACGTGCGCGGGTCGGAGGAGCTGCGCATCGAGACGATGCGCGTCGCCGCGATCGGCACGCGCGAAGAGGTCGAGCGCAAGGCGCGCCCGGTGCAACCGGGCCAGGAGATCGAGCTGAAGATCGAGGAGCAGCACCAGTCGAATCCCGACGACGGCATCGCGCGTCTCGAGGGCTACGTGATCGACGTCCAGGGAGCGGGGCGGCTCGTCGGGGAGCGCGTCAAGGTGCACGTGACGGGCGCCTTCCGCACCTTCGCGCGCGCCCGCGTCGTGCGCCAGAAGGGCGAGGTGCCGACCGCGACCTGAGAGGCGAGCCAAAGGACTTCGCGTGGCTGCCCATTGCAGGCGCATGCGGCCGCGCCGGCGATTGACGCACGCATTGTCACCCGGTACAATGAGCTTTGTCTGTATGCCGCTCGCGATCGGTCCAAGTCGCCTTTGGGCGCACCGGACGCGGCGTGTCTGGAGGGTTTGCGATGTATGCAGTGCTCGAAACCGGCGGAAAGCAGTACCGCGTTGCGCCGGGCGACGTGATCCGCGTCGAGAAGGTCGGCGCCCCGGGCGAGGAGATCGAGTTCTCGCAGGTGCTGATGCTGGTGCGCGACGACGGGACGGCCCTGATCGGCAGCCCGACCGTCGACGGTGCCAAGGTGAAGGGTTCGGTCGTCTCGCACGGCAAGGCGAAGAAGATCCACGTCTTCAAGTACAAGCCCAAGGTCAACTACCGCCGGCGCTATGGCCACCGTCAGCCGTACGCCGAGGTGCGGATCGAAGCGATCGAGGGGTGATCCGCGCCGAGGTCCGCCGGCGCGGGGGCGAGATCCGCTCCCTGCGCGTCAGCGGCCACGCGGACGCCGGACCCTACGGCCACGACCTCGTCTGCGCCGCCGTCTCGGCGGTTGTGCAGACCGCGATCCTCGGACTTCGGGAGATCGATCCCGACGCCGGACCGGGCGAGATCCGGGATGGGGACGTGCGCTGGCAGGGCAGCGCGGGACCGAAGGGGCAGGCCATCTTGGCCGCCTGCGTCGTAGGACTGCGCGACATCGCGCGATCCCATGCGGGGTCACTCTCTCTGAGCGAGAAGGAGGAGTCTTCATGAACCTGCAGCTGTTCGCCCACAAGAAGGGCGGCGGATCTTCGCGCAACGGCCGCGACTCGCAGCCGAAGCGCCTCGGCGTCAAGGCGTTCGCCGGCCAGGCCGTGCGCGCCGGCACCATCATCGTGCGCCAGCGCGGCACGCGCATGCGTCCTGGCGACAACGTCGGCATCGGGCGGGACCACACCCTGTTCGCGCTGACCGACGGCGTCGTGGCGTTCGAGACCCGCGGCGACCGCGCGGCCGTCTCGGTTCGGCCGCTCTAAGGAACCCAGCATTTTGCGCAAGGCGGATGCCACTCTCGCGGGAGGAGGTGTCCGCCTTGTCACATGCCGGTAGCGAAGATGCCCTGGGCTGGGTCGATGTGTTCCGCGCGCTGCGCCACCGGACGCTGAACCGCTTGCAGGTGGCCTACGGCTGGGCACAGCTAGGAGAAGAGGAGGCCGCGCGTGCGGCGCTCGAGGAGCACCTGCTCGAAGAGCAGAGGCTCTCGGCGCTGCTCGCGTCCGGCGACTCGCCGCAGCAGGACACGCTCCTTCGGCTGCTCGCGCAGTGCGAGCGCGACGGGCGCGTCGTGCGGCTGCGCGGCGACGCCGCGGCGATCGGGGCCCCGGCGCTGCAGGACCTTCTCTCCGCGCTGCGGTCGGCGATCGAGTCCGGCGGCGGGGAACCCCTCGAGATTGCCTTGACGGTGGACGGCGCGCGCGTCGTGCGCGGAGAAGTGGGAGGCTGCTAAGGTGTTCGTGGACGAGGCCCGCATCCATCTGAAGGCGGGGGACGGCGGCAACGGGGCGCTCTCCTTCCGACGCGAGAAGTACGTGCCGCGCGGCGGCCCCGACGGCGGGGACGGCGGCAGGGGCGGGGACATCGTGTTCCGCGTCGACCCCGGAGAGAGGACGCTCTCGGCGTTCCGCGGGCGCCACCACTACAAGGCCGAGTCGGGCGGCGGCGGCTCTGGCGCGCTGCGCCACGGCGCGGACGGCGAGGACCTCCTGCTGTACGTGCCCGCTGGGACCGTGATCCGGCGCGAGGACGGCTCCGTCGTGCGCGACCTGCGAAACCCCGGCGAGACGGTGCTGGTCGCGCGCGGCGGCAGGGGCGGGCGCGGCAATGCGCGCTTCACGTCCTCGCGCGAGCGCGCCCCGCGGCTCGCGGAGCAGGGAGAGCCCGGGGAGGAGGGCTGGTTCACGCTCGAGCTGCGCCTCGTCGCCGACGTCGGCCTGCTCGGCTTCCCGAACGCGGGGAAGTCGACGCTCCTGCGCCGGCTGACGAACGCGCGCCCGAAGATCGGCGACTACCCCTTCACGACGCTCGAGCCGGAGCTCGGGATCGCGGAGCGCGACGGCCAGGGCCTCGTGCTCGCCGACCTTCCGGGGCTGATCGAGGGTGCGCACGAGGGCCGCGGGCTCGGCCACCACTTCCTGCGCCACGCGAGCCGCTGCCGGGCGTACGTCCAGGTGCTCGACACGAGCGCCGAGGATGCCCTTTTCGCCTACCGCGCCGTGCGCGAGGAGCTCGCGCTGTACGACCAGGAGCTCGCCGCGCGCCCGTTCCTCGTCGCGCTGAACAAGATGGACCTGCCGGCGGCGCGCGAGGCGCTGCCCGCGCTGCGCGAGGCGCTCACGCGCGAGGGCGTCACGTGCGTCGCGGTGTCGGCCGGCAGCGGCGAGGGGCTTACGGAGCTCACGGACCGCATCTGGCGGCTTGCGCAGTCGGCGCCTGTGCAGGAGCCTTTGCCGCCGGAGACGAAAGAGCGCGTCGACCCGACCGCCTTCCGCATCGTGCCGGAGGGGGACGGCTACCGCGTCGAGGGCGTGACGGTGGAGCGCCGCGTGGCCATGACCGATTTCGCCAACGACAGGGCGCTGCGCAGCCTGCAGCGCTATCTGCGCCGCAAGGGCGTGGAGGAGGCGCTGCGCCGAGAGGGAGCGCAGCCCGGGGACACCGTGCACATCCGCGACATGGAGTTCGACTTCCTCGACGATGCGGACCTCTAGAGGATACGGGCGCGCCTGCGCCGAAGGAGCCGGCGATGCGGGGCAGTAAGGCGATCGGCATCATGGGCGGCACGTTCGACCCCATCCATTTCGGGCATCTGGTGGCGGCCGAGGCGGCGCGCTCGTGCTTCGGCCTCTCGGAAGTCGTGTTCGTGCCTTCCGGCAGCCCGCCGCACAAGGCGGATCGCTTCGTCACCACCGCCGAGCACCGCTTCCTCATGACGGTGCTGGCGACGACGACGAACCCGTACTTCCGCGTCTCCCGCGTGGAGATCGACCGTCCGGGGCCATCCTACACGGTCGACACGATCGAGGCCCTGCGGGCGCGGCTGGGCTCGGATGTCCGCATCTACTTCATCACCGGAGCGGACGCCGTGATGGAACTCATGACCTGGAACCGTCCCGACGCGATCCTCGAGATGTGCGAACTGATCGCCGCGACGCGGCCGGGCTATCCCCCGGCCGACATCCAGCGCCTTCGCCAGGCGGTCCCGGAGGCGAACGCGAAGCGCGTGCACACGATCGAGGTGCCCGCCCTCGCGATCTCCTCGAGCGACATCCGCGCGCGGGTCGCGCAGGGAAAACCGATCAAGTACCTCGTCCCGGAGACGGTCGAGCATTATATCCTGAAGAGCGGTCTCTACGGAGGGCCACTGGCCACAGGACGCGCGGGGGCCGGACCGCTGTCCGGATTCTACCGTTAGCGCCGCACGCTTGAGGGGGACAGCAGTTGGCGGAGAAGGATTGGCTCGCGTTCTTGCACCAGACGCTTACGCCGCACCGCGTGGAGCATTCGCTTGGCGTGGCGGAGACGGCGGCGTCGCTCGCCGAATTCTATGAAGAGGACCCCGAGCGCGCCCGGCTCGCCGGCATCACGCACGATCTCGCGCGCGAGATGCGGCCGGCCGACATGCTCGCGGAGGCCCTGATGCGCAAACTACCGATGGAGCGCGTGGAACGCCAGGCGCCGATCCTCCTGCACGGGCCGATCGAGGCGTCGCGCCTCGCCGAGGAAGGACTGCACGACCCCGACGTCCTGCAGGCGGTGCGCCTGCACACGACGGGCGCCCCGGGCATGGGCAAGCTAGCGCAGATCATCTTCGTCGCCGACGCGATCGAGCCAAGCCGGGACTACCCCGGCATCGACGAGCTGCGCGAGGTGTCGCGCCAGGGCCTGCGAACAGCCGTCGCGGCCTGCCTCAAGGCGCAGCTCGCCTACATGGTCGAGACCGGGCAGCTCATCCACCCGCGCAGCGTCGCGACCTACAACAGCTTCATCTGAGGAGGGACGGGCGATCGCACGGGAAGAGGACATCGCCCAGCGGGCGCGCCGCGCCGCGGAGATCTGCCAGGAGCGCAAGTGTCCCTACGTCGTCATCCTGGACGTGCGACAGCACACGCCGTTCGTCGATTACTTCGTGATCTGCACCACCCAGAACAGGATCCAGTCCGAAGCGGTCGTCGACGCACTGCACGAAGGCCTTGGCGGCTACCACCACCGCGAGGGAGGCGAGGGGTCCGACTGGATCCTGGTCGACTTCCGCGACATCGCCGTGCACGTCATGCTGCCGGAAGCGCACCGCTTCTACGACCTGGAACGGCTCTGGGGCGATGCCCCGAAGGTGGCGTACGAGGAGACCGCACGCGTTCCCTGAGGTCGCGGAGACTCGAAAGGGCATGAAGCCCCTGCAGCGCACCCGACGCTGCGGGGGCTTCGCACGTGCTTGCCCTCTACGCAGCGCCTCGCGCATTACGTGCGACGCGAGCGAGGAAGGCTAGCGGAAGCCATACTCGAGAGGGGAGCCCTCGTGAAACAACTGCTGCTTGTCGCGATCAAGTTCGTCGCCACGTGGTTCGTGATCGCCATCATGTTCCACACGCTCGGCATCCTATACCAGCCTGTCTGGCTCTATGCAGTCATCGTCACGACGGTGGCCTACGTCGTCGGAGATCTCGTCGTGTTGCGTCACTTCGGCAACACCCCTGCGGTCATCGCGGACATCCTCTTGACGGCACTCACGCTGTGGGCGTCCATCGCACTTCTGCACTCCGTGGGCTGGATCGTACCGACGATCTCCTTCGTGGAGGCGCTGGCCGTGGGCGTCGTGATCGGAGCGGTGGAGATCTTCTACCACATGCTCGTCAAGGCACAGATGCATGTTCACGGGCAGGAGCCGACAGACTGACGTGGAGCGGGAAGACCGCCAGATGGATCGCACTGCCAAGGGCGGCGGGCACCGGACTGTAAGGGCTGAGGT
>JAJYTV010000008.1 GCA_021792885.1 Bacillota bacterium | reverse complement strand
CACGGCACGCAGCGCCGGCGCGTCAGTGATGTCGACCTCGTGGAAGGCAGCCCGCGGGTCGACGTGGTCCCGGTCCCCGTTCACGAGGCTGTCTACGACACAGACGTCGTGGCCTTGCGCCAGCAGGAGATCGACCGTGTGCGACCCGATGAACCCCGCGCCGCCCGTGACAAGCACCCGCATGTCTCACCCTCCGAATGCCTCGCCGAGCTTTCCGGGCCTGCGGTCACGGGCGCTAGATGCCGTGGTGGTACATGTAGAGGATGTTGTTGACGTAGTTCTGCGTCTGCGGGTAGGGCGGGATGCCGTGGTAGTACTCCACGGCCCCCGGGCCGGCGTTGTAGCCGGCGAGCGCCCAGGCGACGTTCCCGTTGAAGAGGTGCAGGAGGTAGGCGAGGTAGGCGATCCCGCCGCGCACGTTCTGCTGCGGGTTGAAGGGGTCGGTGACGCCGAGGTCGGCCGCCGTCTGCGGCATCAACTGCATCAGCCCCTCCGCGCCGGCGGAACTCACGGCCTTCGCGTAGCCGCCGCTCTCCTGACGGATCACCGCCATGATGAGGTAAGGGTCAATGCCGTAGACCGCCGAGATCGACTGCACGATCGAGAAGAGCTGGGACTGCGTCAGCTTGCCGTTCGCAAGTTCCGCCTCCAGCTGCTGGATCGCGTTCCAGAGCTTCTGGCCCTGGATGTGCAGGTTGGCCTCCAGGGCGGCGACGGCGCCCTGTTGCCGCTTGATCTGCGAGAGCACCGAGGCGCGCTGCTGCGCGACCGTGGCGAGCTGGCTCTTCTGGGTGACGAGCGTCGCTTCCTGGGTGTCGAGCGTCGCGCGGCTTTTTGCGAGCTTCGCGAGGTCCTGGCTGATCAGCGCCGCTTCTTGCTGCAACTGGTCGACCACGCTGCGCTGGTAGCTCGCGATGCGGGCCATCATGCCGACCTGCGTGACGAATTCAGAGAAGCTGTGCACCGAGAGCAGCACGCTGAGGTAGCCGAGGGGACCCTGCTGCTCGGCGAAGAGCAGCACGCCCCGCAGTCCCTTCTGCTCCTTGTCCATCGCCTTGCGCGTCTTGTCGAGGTGCGTCGTCGTCCGGCCCATCGTGGCCTGGGTGTTCTTGATCGCGACCTCCGTCGAGGAGATCCGCTGCTGGGTCTGCCCTAGCTGTGCATTCACCGCCAGCAGCTGTGCGTTGAGCGTCGTCTCCTGCTGCTTGAGGCTCGCAGCCTGCGCCTCGTCCGAGAGGAGGTTCTCGTGCACCGTGTGCAGTTCGCTTTCAAGCGCAGTCAGGGACGCAGCATCCGCTACGGGTGCAGCTCCCGATGCAAGGACGAGGATAGCAAGCAGGGCGGCCGCGCAGCACCTTCTCCAGCAACCCATCATGTTGAACCGGGTTCGCACTAGCGCTGCGTATTCCTGCCCGGCCGAAGAAAAATTTGTGCGATTGCCTGTATCTTCCGGCGCAAGAGGCGCAATGCGATCAGGTATTGCCTCTCGTCTCCGCCAATAGAGGGGAGATATGTCTTAGCTTTGCGAGCGTCGCGCGGTTGCGTCCGGAGATCTCGCGCTGGCGGTCGAGTGGCGGCACGGTCCCGACTGGGTCGACCATCCAGGCCGGGACCGGAGGCTTCGCCTCGGCGTGGCGCGCGCGGAAGCCGGCAGGCAGCAGGCCATCCTCCGGAACAGGCGTGCCGCGCATCTCCGCCCAGAGGATCGACCAGGCTCGCGGCACGACGCGCAAAAGCTCGTAGCCGCCGCCGCCCACGGCGAGCCACCGCCCGGCACAGTGGCGGTGGGCAAGCGAGTGCAGGCGCGCAGCGGCGTGCCAGTAGAAGCGCGTCGACGCGCGCAGGTCCGTAAGCGGGTCGAGGAGGTGCCCGTCGACCCCGAACTCCGTCACGAGGACATCCGGCCGGAACGCCGAGAGCGCGGGATCGAGCACGCCGTCCAGGAGTTCAAGCCAGGACTCGTCGTCGGTGAAGGGCTCGAGCGGCAGGTTGATCACGCTGCCGTAGCCTGGGCCCGTTCCGAGGTCCTCGACCCAGCCGGTGCCGGGGAAGAGGTAGCGCCCGCTCTCGTGGAAGGAGACGGTCAGCACGTCCGGGTCGCTGTAGAACGCGTGCTCCACGCCGTCGCCGTGGTGGGCGTCGATGTCGACGTAGGCGACGCGCAGGCCAGCCTCGCGCAGGTGCGCGATGGCGATCGCGACGTCGTTGTAGATGCAAAAGCCCGCCGCCTGGCTGCGCATCGCATGGTGCAGCCCGCCGCCGATGTTCAGGGTGTGGTGCGCGCGCCCGCTCAGGAGCTCTTCCGCCGCGACGATCGTTCCGCCGACGGAGAGTGCGGCTGCCTCGTGCATCCCCGGGAAGACAGGGTCGTCCTCGGTGCCGAGGCCGTAGATCGACGCATCCCTGGTCGCGCGCGCGAGCTGTCCGAGTTCGCGGACGACCTCGACGTAGGCGGGGCTGTGGATGCGCAGGATCTCGACGATCTCTGCGGGCCGCGGCGCGATGCGTTCTTCGGGCAGCAGGAGCCCGAGCTCCTCGAGCACCTCCACCGTCCAGCGCAGGCGCACCGGGTTGAACGGGTGATCGGGTGTGAAGCGGTACGCCTGGTACGCGTCGCTGTAGACGAAGAGTGCCCGTCCACCCATCAGCACGCCGCCTTTCCTGCGCCTGCTCCTCTGGCCTGATCATAGCGCGTAGGGCAGTGCGTCGGTAGGAACGATCGGCGCAATGCGGCGCTTGAGGCGGGAGCGGCCCCGCCGATGTGCGGCCCCGCAGGCGCCGGACGGCTCTGGCGCGGCAGGCGCCGTGGCGGCACAATGGGGAAGAGAGGAAGCGGGAGGGGGTGCCCGGATGCGGGTGATTCTGCGCGATGGCCGCGTCGCGGACCTGCGCGAGGCGGCGGGGAGCGACGAGGAGCGCGCGATGCTGAAGGAGTTCTTCCGCCACGCGTCGCCGAACGCGATCTACTTCCGTTTCTTCCACGCTTTGCGGGAGGTCGACGACGCGCGGATCGCCGACATGCTGCGCAGCGGCCTTCCCGACACCTATGCCCTCCTCTGCGTCTCCGGGGACGAACTGCTCGGCATCAGCCATTACATCCGCACGGCCGACGCGACGGCGGAGGTCGACTTCTTCGTCGACGAGCGCTTCCACGGCTACGGGATCGGCACGCTCCTGCTCGAGCAGATGGCCGACGTCGCCTGGCGCAGCGGATTGCGCCTCTTCGAGGCCTACGCCTTGCAGGACAACGACAAGATGATCAACCTCCTGCTGCACAGCGGCTACAGCGTGAAACAGCAGTTCACGCCCGGCGACTACGGCACGGTGCGCCTCGTGCTGCCGCTCGGCGAGACGGAGCGCAGCCGCGCGCTGCGCGAGGCGCGCGAGCAGCTCGCGACCGCCGCGTCGCTGCAGCCCTTCCTGCATCCGAAGACAGTGGCCGTCGTTGGCGCGTCGCGCGACCCGAGCCGGCTCGGCCACCTCGTCTTCCGCCATGTGCTGGAGAGCGGGTTCACCGGCACGGCCTACCCCGTCAACCCGAGCGCCCGGTCCGTCGGAGGAGTGCGGGCCTACCCGAGCCTGCAGGAGGTGCCGGAGCCGATCGACCTCGCGCTGCTCGTCGTGCCGGCCGCCCAGGTGCAGGGCGTCGTCGACGAGTGCATCGCGGCGAAGGTGGGCGGCGTGGCGATCCTCTCGGCGGGGGTCGCGGGCGGGGAGGACGAGCACGGCACGCGCGGGATTGCAGAGCGCTTGCGCGCCGCGGGCATCCGCCTGCTCGGCCCGAACTGCTTCGGCCTCCTGACGACGGAGGCCCACGCCCCGCTGAACGCGAGCTTCGCCCCGACGCTGCCGCTCGCAGGCCGGCTCGCGATCGCGAGCCAGTCCGGGGCGCTCGGCGTCGCCATCCTCGACTACGCGAGCCGCATCGGCGTCGGGGTCTCGAACTTCGTGAGCATGGGCGATAAGACGGACGTCTCCGGCAACGACCTCCTGCAGTACTGGGAGGACGATCCGGACACGGACATGATCGCGCTCTACCTCGAATCGTTCGGCAACCCGGCCAAGTTCTCGCGCATCGCGCGGCGCATCTCACCCCAGAAGCCGATCCTCGTCGTGAAGAGCGCGCGCACCCGCGGCGGCGCCGCGATCGCTGAGTTCCGGACCGGCGAGGATCCGCGCGACCGCACCTACGAGGGTCTCTTCCACCAGACCGGCGTGATCCGGGCGGACACGATCGAAGAGCTCTTCGACGTCGCCGCGCTGCTCGGTGCGGGGCCGCTGCCCAAGGGCGGGCGCGTCGCGGTGGTGACGAACTCCGCCGGCGGCGCCGTGATCACGGTGGACGAACTGCCGCGCCGCGGCCTCGAAATCGCGCGCCCGCCCGTCGACCTCGGCTTCGAGGCGCTGGCAGACGGCTACCGGCACGCGTTGCCAACGGTGCTGCGCGACCCAGACGTCGACGCCGTGATCGTGCTCTTCATCCCGGTGGGGCTTTCGCATGGGGAGGAGGTGGCGCGCAGCATCGCCGCGGCCGTGGAGGAAGTGCAGGCGAAGGACGGGATCCGCAAGCCGATCGTCGCCAACTTCCTCCTGACGCCGCACGGCGGTCCGCCGCTCGGCTGGATCGACGCGGGCACCCAGCGCATCCCGGTGTACCCGTTCCCAGAGCGTGCCGTGCGCGCGCTCGGAAAGACGGTGCGCTACGCACAGCACCATGCGAAGCCAAGAGGCCGCATTCCCGACCTGCAGGGCGCGGACACCATCAAGGCGCGCGAGCTCGTGCGCGCCGAGCTGGGCGAGGGGCAGTCCGCGCTTGGGCAGGATGTAACGCAGGCGGTGCTTGCGGCGATCGGCGTCGCGCAGGATCTGGCGGCGCCGGCGGGAGAGAGGCTGCAAGCGGTGATCGCGCAGGACCCGCTCTTCGGCCCGGTGCTGGAGGTGAAAGCCTTGACACTGTCTCCGAGCGAGCCGCACGAGCGCGTCGTCCCGCTGACCGACCGCGATGCCGAAGCCTTGGCGCAGATCTGCCTGCGTCCGTTCGGAGAGGCGACGCAGGCGACGCAGGCGACGCAGGCGGCGCTCACGGATCTTCTTCTGCGGCTGTCGCGGCTCGTTGAGGAAGTGCCGGAGATCGCCGGGCTGCAGATGGAGGTCGCGCTGCAAAGCGACCAGGTGGTGCCGGGCGATACGCGCATCGACGTCGGTACACCGTCTTAGGCCTCTGCAGGCCGTGAAACGGAAGGCGGGTCCGGCAGCGGGCGGCCTAGTCCTCCCGCGTAGCGAGTCCCCGCAGGATGTGGAGGACGTCGCCCGGAGCGTTTGCCCAGTATTGCGGTGCCGCTTCGCGTAGTCGGTCTGCCTGCCCCTCTCCCCAAAGGGCGGCGACGCCTGGCATGCGGGCGGCTGCAGCCGCCCGCATGTCGGTCGGCTGGTCGCCGATATAGATACACGTCGCAGGATCGGCATCGAGGGCGTGTGCCGCCTGCAGCAAGGGATCCGGGGCCGGCTTGAAGGCCCGGCAGTCCTCCTGGCAGATCACGACCGAGAAGTGCTCGAGGAGTCCGTTCTGCTCCAGTTCGATGTGGGCATAGCGGCGCAACTTGGCGGTGACGATCCCGAGCGGGTAGCCAGCCCGCCGCAGGTCGCCAAGGAGATCTCCCACGCCGGGATACGGCCGGATACGGTGGTGCTCTTGTTCGTAGAAGGTGAACTTTTGGCGCACTATCTCGTCCACGTCGGCGCCCGGGAACAGGTCTTGCAGCGCGCGGAAGGGCTTGCCGACGAGGTATTCCGCCTCCTCAGGGCGTAGGGGGCGCCGGAGGACCGCCTGTATGCCGACGTCGTAGGACGCGCGGGAGAGCGACTCGCTGTCCAGAATGGTTCCGTCGAGGTCGAAGAGGATCGTGGTCACTTCTGCGCCTCCCGGGTGCATGTTCGCGCGTCCGGCCCTGCGGCGCGATGCCGCCGCCTGCAGGGAGCAGGGCTCCTCTGCCTGTGATGGGGGAAGCAGGAACGGGTTCGTGGTCAGATTGGTATTTGGAAGTGATGTGCGCAAGCGAGCGGCGGTCGGTTGAGCCTACCCACATCACCTTGGCGACGAAGGCAACGGTCAAGACGTGGCGCATCGGCCCCTACACGGTGACCCTGGACCGGATCGATGCCGCGCTCAACAAGCGGGTGGAGCAGGGACATGCGGTCGTGCACGACGGCATGGCGATCGAGGTCGGGAAGACTGCGCCCTACGCGATCACCATGATGGATCTGCTACAGGCAAGACCACACCCCTTGGGACATTCGCCTGCGCCGTGCGGCCGCAGTTCCAGTTCGACCTGCGGGAAGCCGGCCCTGCACTCCTATGCCCTGGATCGCCCGCCACGCTGGAACTACTCACGTGGCAGGGGAAACCCGCGCGTACCAGCTCCCGAGCTCCTCTCCGGGACTGGTGACCAAGTGGGTGGACGGGTTCGCGTTCGCGGGGCCCACGTCCGAGGAGATCGCATGGTGGGGCTACGTACAGGAGAACGACGGGAGCGGGTCGGGCCTTGCTACTGGCGTTATGAGGACAGGCGCAGAATCCCTCCTACGGAAGTAACAATTGGGGCGTCCATGGGGGAGGAAGCCGGCCCGCCGGTGACGGCGGGCCTCGCGAACAAGGATGCGTTGGGATAAGGTGCAGGTAGCGGACGCGCGATAAGGCCGCGTGGGGCACGCAGGAGGGGGAGAGTGCCGGTGGCGCTTCGTGTGGAGATCTATTCCGATTACGTCTGACCGTTCTGCTACATCGGCGATGGACTCGTCGACAAGCTGAACCAGGAACCGGACATCGCGCTCGACGTCACGTGGCTTCCCTTTGAGCTCCATGCGGACACGCCCGAGGAAGGGATGCCGCTTTCGGAGTACTTCGGCGCGTCCCGGGAGCGCGTTGCGACGATGCAAGAGGGGCTGCGCGCCCGCGCGGCGGACCTCGGCCTGCCCTTCCAGTCGCCCGAGATCCTGTCGAACACCCGCAAGGCGCACATCCTTTCGGAGTACTCCCGCGACCTGGGCAAGCTCGAGGAGCTGCACCGCGAGCTCTTCCGGGCCAATTTCGTCGAAGGTCTCAACCTCGGAGACGATGCGGTGCTGCGGGAGATGGCTGCCCGTGCCGGCCTCGATCCGGACGAAGCCATGGCCGCGCTCGAGGAGCCCCGCTACGTGGAACGCGTCGAAGCGGCCTTCGGCCGCTCGCGGCAGATCGGCATCACCGGCGTCCCCACCTTCATCGTGGAGGGCAAGTACATGATCGTCGGAGCCCACCCGTTCGATGCTCTGCGCGACGCCTTCCGGCGCATCGCGGCAGGGGAGGCCTGAGGCGGTGGGGGAGTTCTGGTCGCTCGACCTCCCTGATGGCGGCCGCCTCACGGGCACCCGCTTCGGGGATGCTGCACATGTCGTTCTCCTGTTGCATGGGATGCGCTACGAGCAGACGAGCTGGCATCCCTTCGCGGCCCGGCTGGTCGCGGCGGGCTGCGGCGCACTGACGCTCGACTTCCGCGGCTACGGCGCCTCGAGCCCGCGGCCCGAGCCTACGCGGGATGCGGCGGATGTGGCGCAGGCGGTAGAGCGCCTGTGGACGGAAGGGGCCAATGAGGTATCGCTGCTCGGTGGCAGCATGGGCGGCGCCGCGGCGCTGCAGGCTGCGGCGCTGCAAGGGGCCCGGGTAGACCGCATCGCGGTGCTCTCGCCGGCGGTCGACGCGGAAAGCGTCGCACTGGTCATGTCGCCCGTGCCGCTGCTGGTCCTCGCGAGCGAAGGCGAGCCGCTCGCGCAGGAGAGCATCGCGCTGAAGAGGCTGCGCCCGGAGACGACGGAACTGCATCTCTATCCCGGCGACGCGCATGCGCAGCGCCTGCTCGCGGGACCGCACCAGAGCGACGTCGAGGAGCGCCTGTTGCGGTTCCTGACGTAGCAGTTCAGCGGGTTTGGCGGAGTTGCGCCGAGAGATCTCGGCTTCGCACGGACATGCCCAGGCGCGCATCGTGGGAGATGCGCGCAGGCAGGGGTCTCCAGGCGAGGCTGCGAAGACTATGGCGTCACGGGACGGGTTTTCCGTCCACCGGGAGGTGTACCCCTTTGGCAACAAGTAAGGCACAGCCGCAGTCCGGATCGCGCATGCTGCTGATGCTCGCGCGGACCGGTTTCCTTGTCTCGTTCATCCTCGGATTCGGCGGGCTCTTCAGACTCTACACGTACGGCGGCGCAGTGCTCTGGATCCACATCGCCTTCGGGCTCCTCTTCCTGGTCCCGGCCTGGATGCTGCCCGCGCGGGCGGCGAAATCCGGGCTTGTCACCCTGGGTGCGGTGCTCGGGACCTTGGGGGCGATCCTTGCGGCGACCGCTGCATTGTGGGCGCCTGGCCTATCGGCTTGGCCGCACATCGTGCTGATGATCGTGGCGATCGGTCTCGTCGAGATGGGGAGCGGACGGGAGAAGCGGGCCTGACCCGCTTTTCTTTCAAGGTCCGATAATAGATATTATGTTGAGTCAGTGGGGGTACAGTCACGGCGATGCGGCGGCAACGATGCGCTCAGCTTCGATCAGGGAAGCCGCTATATCCCCTTCGGAAGCTCTCTTTGGGACGGTGTACACATCGCCCCGGCCGCCGGTACGGGGCGACATCTGGCAGGCGCTCTTGCCCAAGGCATGTCTATCCGGCGCGCCGTAGCCCACTGGGGCACCTTGATGCGAGCGGCGGGGTCGCCTGTGCTGGGATCTTGCCTTAGGGCAGCCGGAACGTCGCCTCGACGATGGCGGTGACCTTCTTCGTGATGGTCGTCGTGTCATAGAGCCCGCCGCCGGAGACTTGCGTCGAGTCGACGGGCGTCACCTGGAACGGTTCCGTGGTGACCGACACGAGCTGCCCGACTTGGCTGCCCACGCTCCTCGTGATGCTCTCCGCACGGAGCTGGGCGTCCTTGGTGGCCGCGGACAGGAGGCTCGTGCGAAGACCGGACAATTTGGAGTAATAGTACTTGATGTCCTGAGTGCTGAAGACGACGCCTGACTGGATGAGCGGATTCGTCGCCTGCGCCAGCGCTGTGATCGCATGGACGTGGGACGATTCGACGCGCACGTTCTCCGTCAACTGGTACGAGGTCGAGCCGAACTGGTTGCAGGCCTTCGGGTTGAACTGGCAGTTGACATAGTTCTGCTGCATGGAGACTGGTGAAAACGTGATGTCGGCAAGCGGGACGCCATGGCCCGTCAGGAAGGACTGCACCAGCGACTTGTCCTTGCCCATTTGCGCATAGCCCGTCTGCAGTGCGGACGACGTCGTATTGACGAGGAACGAGCTATCCCACTTGACCGAGTCGGAGGTGACGATTTTCTTGGCCGTTCCGGTGACGGTCAGAAGCGACGTATTGAACGTCTTGACGTAGTCGATCGTGCCGGTCGTGATGATCGTGCCTGCGACGATGCTGAGACCGAGAATCAAGGAAGCCGCGAGCGAAGTCCAGTTGCCCGACCAAGGACGCGAAGAGGACACTTGCATGCACTCCTTTTGTGACCGGGAAGACATGGGATCTCGAGCGTCCGCAACCTTGCACTGCCAGTTGGCGCCATCGCGAGAAGGAACACCGGACAAACCGAAACGTGACAGATCCAAGGAAGCATCTCCCTTTGTCGGGGGACGCCAGGAATCGTCAGGAGAGGCTCGAGCATCCCGCGGGCAGAATCGCCACGCGCTCGCGCGGCACTGTGCATCCGCCTCTGGACGCTGATCCAGCCAGTGCAGGGCAGCGCCATCCCGTTCCGTACCCTCCCCTCCTCCCTGACTTTCTCAGGCAACGTTCCCGCCGGCGGGCCCGGCGGGAACGTTGCGCATCGCGCAGCACAAGAACCATGACGTCACCGCATAATCTGCCAGTGGAGGACTGCCCCGCCGGCCGCTGTCGGAGGCCGGTGGAAGCTCTTCCCGCAGCGACATGCCGCAGCGAGCCGCGGCGGCGGTGCACCGCAGCTGTGAGGCCATCTCGCAGACGGCCAGGCGTTCCCCGCCAGGTGGACGGGCTCATCGGACGCGGCAAAAGTTCACAGGTTCTAAATCGTTTTCTCATGGGAGGAGAATGAACGAACCGGACGAATCCATCATGCCAACCGTAGATCCGTGATGGTACAAGGAGGCTACCCATGGCCCTGAGCGTGCCGCACGAACAGCAGCCCGAGGCCTACCTGGAGCGTATGCGCACACCGGGGCAGATGTTTGTGCGGCGGTTCGTACGTAACCGCCTTGCGGTATTTGGGCTTGTGCTGGTAGTCATCATGGTCGCAGCGGCGGTCTTCGCGCCGCATCTCGCGCCGATGAACCCATACATCGGGTATTCCGATGGCACGACCGCACAGGGACTGCCGCTTCCGCCGACCTGGAACTGGCACCATTTCTTCCTCGGCACGGATGCGAACGGCCGAGACGTGATGAGCCAGCTCCTCTACGGCACGCAGGTCTCGATGGAAGTCGGCGTCATGGCCACCTTGATTTCGATCGTGATCGGTACGTTCATCGGGCTCGTCTCGGGCTACCTCGGAGGCTTCTGGGACAACATCCTGATGCGCCTCACGGACCTGATGCTGGCCTTCCCGGTGTTCCTGTTCATCATCCTCGTGCGCTCCCTCATGACGAACCCGACCGTCGCGACCGTGTACCTAGCGATTGGCGTCCTCAGTTGGGCGCCGACCGCGCGCCTCGCGCGGGGGCAGGCCCTTGCGGCGCGCAAACTCGATTATGTCGAGGCGGCCAGGTCGGTCGGTACTGGCGTGCCGCGCACCCTCTGGCGCCACCTCCTGCCGAACATCATCAGTCCGGTGCTGGTCTACAGCACGCTTTCGATCGCCAGCAACATCGTGCTCGAGTCGGCACTCTCCTTTTTGGGCGTCGGCGTGCCCGACCCGACGATCTCCTGGGGCAAGATGATCAACCTCGGGCTGTCGTGGTATCAGACCGATCCCTTGCTGATCATCTGGCCGGGCATCGCGATCGCGCTCGCGACCCTCGGATTCAACTTGGTAGGCGACGGTCTCAACGATGCCTTCAATGTCCGCAGCGATTCCTGACCTGCAGGAGGTGATGGATGGGCGCATAGGGTCCTCGGCCCTTGAATGCAAGCCTTTCGCACCGATCGGAGGAGGGTTGCAGATTGCGTAGGAACGTGCTGCAGCGATGGTCCGTCGGCTTTGCCGGTGTGGCTGTTGCCGCGCTTGCGCTCGCTGGCTGTGGGGGTTCCACGACGACTTCCTCGTCGTCCGTGCCGACGGTCCGCTACGGAGACCAGCTGAACATCACGACACTCGACCCCGCGGCCTGGTCGGACGTGACCTCCATGCAGCCGATGCAGGAGATCTACGACACGCTCGTCGAGTACGCGAAGGACAGCGCGACCATCGTCCCCGGCCTTGCCTACCATTGGACGGTGTCCTCGAACGGAACGGTCTACACCTTCTATCTGCGCAAGGGCGTCAAGTTCTCGAACGGGGACCCGG
The DNA here is from genome assembly GCA_021792885.1 of Bacillota bacterium. GTDB lineage: Bacteria > Bacillota > Sulfobacillia > JAJZYS01 > JAJYTV01 > JAJYTV01. The sequence continues at coordinate 6,259 of JAJYTV010000008.1, read as the reverse complement.
TGACCGCCCAGGACGTCATCTACAGCCTGAACCGCGTCACCTCTGCGAGCCCGCTCGGCGCAGGCCCCGCACCGTACGGCTTCGCGTACTCCGACATCGTGGGGTACAACCACTGGAACGGGAGCAAGCAGCAGGCGACGCCGAACGGGGCGGGCATGACCGGACTCAAGGCCCTCTCGAACAACGTCGTGCAGATCACGCTGCACACTCCCCAGGCCTATTTTCTCAATGAACTGGCGCTGATGTCGGCGGCGGTGCTCGACCCGGCGATCGCGCAGAAGTACGGCAAGAACTACGAACTCCACGCGATCGGCACCGGCCCCTACAAGGTGCAGAACTGGAACAAGGGACACCAGCTGGTGCTCGTCGCGAACGCGCTCAACGCGTTCCGCCAGAAGCCGTCGATCCAGAAGATCATCATCGACGAGGCGGTTCCGACGAACCTGGAGCTCCTGCGCTTCCAGCAGGGCGAGTACGACTTCATGTGGGGTCCGCTCGACTCCGCGACCTACGCGAAGACGCTCGCGACCCCCAGCCTGAAGAAGCTCTACCACAGCGTCCCGGAGAACGGCCTCGTCTACCTCGCGTTCAACACGACGAAGCCGCCATTCAACAACGTCGACATGCGCCTTGCGGTCAACTACGCGCTCAATAAGCAGCTGATCGTCAAGGACATCACGAACGGCCGCGCGCAGATCGCGTCGCAGCCGCTGCCGCCGGGGATCCCGGGCTACAACTCGTCGATCCAGCCGTTCCCGTACAACCCGACCCTGGCGAAGCAGTACATCCAGCAGGCCCACTACAACGGTGCTCCGATCACCTTCATCTACCTTGCGGACAACACGGACCACATCCGCATGGCGGACATGATCCAGCAGCAGCTGCAGGCGGTCGGTCTCAACGTCACGCTCAAGCCGATGAACAGCGGCTCCTACTGGTCGTACGAGGACTCGCCGAGCAACCCGTTCAACATCGCGTGGACCGACTGGTTCCAGGACTACCCAGACGGGCAGGACTTCCTTGAGAACCTGCTCGGCACGGAAGCGTTCAACGCGACGAACGTCGGCGAGTGGACCAACCCGACCTTCCAGCACCTGATCGACACGGCGGACGCGCTCCCCTCCTCGCAGGACGCGACGCGCTACGCGGACTTCTCGCAGGCGGAGACGATCGCCCACAACCAGGCGGCCTGGGCGTACCTCTACTACTACTGGAACGACGCCCTCGTGCAGCCATGGATCCACCCGTCGGACATCAACCTCTACCTGCACCCGGTGAAGACTCCGCAGTTCGAGTACATGACGACGTCCCACTGAACCGCGGATCCGGGCCGGCGACGCGCGTCGCCGGCCCGCCTCCGGAAAGGGCGGGTGCCTCCTGGGAAGATACATCGCTCGACGACTCGTCTGGACGGTCGTGACGATCTTCGCCATCATCACGGTGACGTATTTCATCACGTACCTCGTGCCGCAGGACCCGGCGCGCGTCATCGCGGGGTCGCACGCATCGGCACAGACGATTGCGGAGATCCGCCGGGCACTCGGCCTAGACAAGCCGCTCTGGCAGCGGTACCTGATCTTCGTCGGCCAGTTCCTGCACGGCAACCTCGGCTACGATTTCATCCAGCAGCGCCCTGTGGGCCAGATGGTTTTGCAGGCGGCGCCGTACACCGCGTACCTCGCCGTCGTGGCCGTGTTCTTTGAACTGTTGTTCGCGATTCCGGTCGGGATCATCGCCGCGGTGAAGCGCAACTCCTTCATCGACGGCCTCTTGCGGACGCTGACGATCATCGGCATCTCGATGCCCACCTACTGGGTCGGCTCGCTGATGCTCCTGATCTTCGGCTTTTATCTCAAGTGGTTCCCGCTCGGCGGCGTGTCGCCTCTGGGGGTCGTGCTGCCCGCCGTATCGGTCGGCATCACGGGCAGCGCCTACTACGCGCGGATCCTGCGCTCCAGCATGCTCGAAGTGATGCGTCTTGATTACATCCGCACGGCGCACGCGAAGGGGCTCCCGAACTGGCGAGTGCTGTTCGCCCACACGGTGCGCACCGCCCTCATCCCGGTCGTCACCTACTTTGGACTCGACCTGGGCGCGCTGCTCGGCGGTCTGATCATCACCGAGACGATCTTCGCCTGGACGGGCCTCGGGCTCTTGCTCAACCAGGCGATCAGCAGCCTGGACGACTCGCTGATCATCGGCATCACGCTGTTCTCGGCGACGGCGATCGTGGTGATGAACCTGATCGTGGACATCCTCTACGCGTTCCTAGACCCGCGCGTCAACTACTCCTGACGCCGCGTGATGCAGGGGGCGTCCGGCTGTGCGGCCGGGCGCCCCCTGCTTTCGGCCTTCCCTACGCTGGCCAGGCGCCGGCCCTCGCGCGGTTCACACCTCGACCTCGATGGGCAGGCGCTCCATCAGCCAATCGCGCAGCTGGCGGCTTGCGTGCGGCGCATCGTGGTTCGCGTGGATCTCCGCGTGCCACGCGGCCGCGGCCCGCGCGCCGGCGCCCTGCTCGGCGAGGAACGCCGTGATGGGACAGTCCTCGAGGGGCGGCCGGGTGCGGTAGGCGCCGGCCTGCATGAACCGCCAGTGGTACGCGAGCGCACCGAGGTAGGTATGGTAGCGGCCGGGCTCGATCGGCAGGCGGAAGCCGGAGTACCAATCGGCAACGCGACTTGCCCGCATCGGCTCGGCGAGTCCAAATCCTTGCCCGTATCTGGCGCCGAGCGCAGCAGCGGCTTCGATCATGCCGGCATCCTCAAGGCCTTCGACGACGACGTCGCGCTCGATGTCCTCGGCCATCTGGATGAGCGCCTTCATCAGGCTCATCGTCTCGAGCGGCGACGTGCGCAGGCGAGCAAGCAGCACCTGGTCGATCTTGATGCTCCGGAAGGGCAGCGCCGAGACGCGCTGCAGCGTGCTGTGGCCGGAGCCGAGGTCGTCGATCACGATCTGGACGCCAAGCTCCGCGAGGCGGGTGACGGCGGCCGTTTGGGATCTGCGGTCGAGGACCTGGCTTTCCAGCAGCTCCAGCCGCAGCCGGGAAGGCGCGATGCCGTGCCGGGTGAGGGCGTCCAGCACCCAGGACGCGCAGTCCGGATCGTCGAGCGTGGAGGGCGCGAGGTTCAGCGAGATTTCAAACGGCGGCCCCTGCCGGTCCCAATCGGAGAGGTGGCCGAGGGCGAGATCCAGCCCCATGCGGAAGAGCCTTGCGAGTTCGCCGTCGCCAAGCAGCGGCAGGAACTCGCCTGGAGCGATCAGCGCGCCGTCCGGCATGAGGAGGCGGGAGAGCGCTTCGAAGCGCATCGGCTGTCCGGACCGCAGGTCGACGATCGGCTGCACGTACATGGAGAGGCCGCCGCGGAACAGGCGGTCGCGATAGTTCTGTGCGACATCCTGCGGCAGCACGTTCGTCGCGGCAGGCGTGCTGCAGCGCTGCCAGATCTCGCGCCAGCGCTGGCGCAGCGTCTGCGCGAAGCGCTGCATGCGCTGGGAGGAGAACTGGCTGCGGAAGGTCCCGTACAGACCGAGCACGGCGACGGTGTGGCCATGTCCATCCTCGACCGGTACGGCCAGCATGGAGCGTATCCCGAACGACGCGGAGACTTCACGCCATGGCTTGGCGGCGGGCTCCCCCAGGTGGTCGGCGCTGGTGAGGACCTCCTGGCTGAGCCAGGCGCGAGCGATCAGCCCCTGGCCCTGGGCGGCACTCGGGTCGAGGACGATGCGAAACTCCGGCTGGCGGGAGGTCGTCTCCGTCTCCGCCCCGCGCGGACCACCCGCCTGCTCCACGGCGAACACGCCATCTGCGCCCAGGCGGTAGAGGCCCGCGACGACGATGCCGGGAAGGCCGCCCAACGCACGGACCTCTTCGCGGGTCACGTCTGCCCACCGGGCCCCGTCGGCCGGGAGCGCTGCGGATTCGAGCGCCGCATAGCGGTCCAACGTCTCGTCCTGCCCGCTCAGCTGCGCGCCAAGGTCGTCCTGCAGGCGTGCATGCATGGCGAGCACCAGTTGGTAGCGGTGGCGCACCGGCAGCGGCAAGGCGTTCAGCTGCGCCGTGATCATCTGGTGGAAGTGGAAGAGGACCTGGGCTGTCTCGGGTCCGCTGACGCCTACAAGGGCTTGCACCTCGCCGATCTCCCGAGCCTTCTCCAGGATCTGCTCTCGGCTGGTCGCAGGATCGGCGACGAAACGCAGGTGCTCGGCCTGATGCCTGCGGAGAACCAGGAGCTCTTCGTCCCCGAGCGTGTGCATCGCGGCCTGCGCCGCGGCCGGAAGGTCGGCGGGCGATGCCGAGAACACGCGGTCTGCGATCTCGCCGATCAGATGCTGGCCGCGCGCGAGAACCTGCGCAACCGCGTCCCCATAGGGGTCCATCGGCACGCTCGGTTCCGCTTCCTCGGCGAACGTACCCCATTGCCACCAGGCCTCGCGATCGAGCTTGTGCGACTTGGCTCGGTACAGGGCCGCGTCGGCCTCGCGCAGGAGGATGTCCCCGTCCTCCCCATCGAGCGGGTAGACGGCGACGCCCATGCTCATCCCGACTTCCGCAGCCTTGCCGTCACCGAGGTCGAAGGGGCGCTCGACCGCGTGGTGCATCCGAGCGAGCATCGCTGCGAGGCTGCGTCGATCGACCGGCCCGAGGATGTCCTCGAACAGGACGACGAACTCGTCCCCGCCCACCCGTGCGAGGAAGTCCACCTCGCGCAGCTCGTGCCGCAGCCGGGAGCCGAACGTTTGCAGCAGATGGTCCCCCACCTCGTGCCCGAAGGCGTCATTGACCGACTTGAAGTCGTCCATGTCGAGCATCCCGATGACAAGGTGCACTCCCAGGCGCTTCGCGCGCGCAATGGCGCGCGGCAGCTCGAAGTCGAGCGAACGCCGGTTCGGGAGATCCGTCAGGGGATCGTGCGTCGCCTGGTGCTGCAGCTGCTCTTCCAGGCGCCGGCGCTCGGTGACGTCCAGCAGCGTCCAGACGACGGTCTCCGCGCCCTCGTCCTGGATCAGGCCAGCGTCCACGTCGCAGAGGATCTCCCGGCCGTCCTTGCGGAGGAGGCGAACTGCTGGAGCGGAGGCGTGTCCTTGCCGGGCCAGTTCGTCAAGGAGGCTTCCAACCCGGCCATATTCCGCGTCATCGGGGTAGATGACGCGTGCCGATTCCCCTGCGAGTTCCTCCGGATGGTCGTAGCCGAGGATCTCGGCGTAGCGGGTGTTCACCTCGACGAAGCGACGGTCGCGCGACAGGCAGATGCCTGCCACCGTGTTCTGCAGAAGGGTCTTCTGCAGCGCCGCGAGCTGGCGTTCGCGGCGCATGGCGTCCAGCCGGTCCAGGCCGCGGGAGATGTCCTGTCCGAGCTCCTCCAAGAGGGCCTTCGGGTGCTCGTCGAGGGCGTCGGAACGCGCGAGGTAGGTCGACAGGAGGCCCCAAAGCCGCCCGCCGCGGACGATCGGCATGTTGGCACTGCCGACGATTCCGTGCCGCCGGGCGCGCTCCGCCCAGGGAGCGGTCAGGTCCGATTCGGCGAAGACAGGGACGTGGTAGGGCTGCATCTCCCGCCATGCGCGCCCTGCGGGGCCGTCCCCCTCCGGTGTCCCTGGTCGCGAGGAGATGACGATGCCATCGAGGTAGTCCGTGCGCCCTGCGGCCGCAAGCACCTGAAAGCGCCCTGTGTCGTCAGGCATGCCGACCCATGCCAATACGGCGTGTCCATGCTGCACCGCCACTTTGCAGATCCCCTGGAGCAGGGAGCGTTCGTCCTCGACGGTCGCGATGATCTGGTTGGCCTGCGCCAGCATGGCATTGAAATCGGACAAGATGCGCAATCGCCGCTGTTGCCATCGCACGCGACGAAAGCGCTTGCCGATGGGCCGCTCTTCCATGAGGTGTCCCCTCCGTGCCAGGGAATCGGCCGTGGAAGTGGGTGGGTTGAGGTCACAGACAACTGCGCATAGACATGCAATGGCAAGAAAATGGAAAGCCCACGACTCCAGTTTGCCGTTTGCGGCACGTTTTGGCAAACGGCGTCGAACCTGGTCGCGTCCTGCGCGATGTCGCGCGACTCCGCGCGCCGCAGCCGGGGGAGAAGTTGCCAGGGGCCGCCCGGCACGCGGGTGGGCAGGACTCGGCGCGGGACAAGCGGAATACCGGGGAGTCGGACCACGCCGCGCGCGCAGGGATGCCCTGGCTCGCGGTGCGCGAGGTTACCGCACGAGGAGGATCTCCACTTTGCGCAGCCGCTCCGCGCGCATT
>JAJYTV010000354.1 GCA_021792885.1 Bacillota bacterium | reverse complement strand
TGATCGCCAAGATGGCACAGCTCGGCATCTACGGCCCGACGCTGCCGGAGAAGTACGGCGGTGCCGGCATCTCCCAGGTGGCCTACGGGATGATCATGCAGGAGCTGGAGCGCGGCGACTCGGGACTGCGCTCGTTCGCGTCGGTCCAGAGCGGCCTCGCGATGCACGCCATCTACCGCTACGGCTCCGAGGAGCAGCGCAGCTACTGGCTGCCGCGCATGGCGCGCGGCGAGGTGATCGGCTGCTTTGGACTCACGGAGCCTGACGCCGGCTCGGACCCCGGGACGATGCGCACGCGCGCGCGGCGCGGCGGCAATGGCTGGATCCTGAACGGGGCGAAGCGCTGGATCACGAACTCCCCGATCGCGGACATTGCGGTCGTCTGGGCGCGCGACGAGGAGGAGAAGATCCGCGGCTTCATCGTGCCGAAGGACACCCCCGGCATGAGCACGCCGGAGATCGAGACGAAGATCTCGATGCGCGCGTCGGTGACCGGCGACATCGTGCTCGAGGACGTCGAGGTCGGCGAGGAGATACGCCTTCCCGAGGCGCAGAGCCTCGGCGCCCCTCTTTCTTGCCTTACGCAGGCCCGCTTCGGCATCGCCTGCGGCGCCGTCGGTGCGGCGATGGACTGCTTCAATGAGGCGCTTGCCTACGCGAAGGACCGCATCGCCTTCGGCCGTCCGATCGCCCAGACCCAGCTCATGCAAGAGCGCCTCGTCGACATGCTCTCGCTCGTGACGCGCTCGCAGCTCACCGCGCTGCGCCTCGCGCAACTCAAGGAACAGGGCGAATTCACCTACGCCCAGGTCTCGCTCGCGAAGCGCGACAACGTTCGCGCTGCGCTGGAGGTGGCCCGGATGGGCCGGGAGATCCTCGGCGGCAACGGCATCACGGTCGAGTACAGGGCGATGCGCCATGCTGCGAACCTCGAGACGGTGGACACGTACGAGGGGACATACGAGATCCACACCCTGATCGTCGGCCGCGACATCACCGGCCTGAACGCGCTCGGCTGATGCCATTCCTTGACCCATGTCCCGGCGCGGGCATAAAATGGCGTCGAATATACGGCGATGACGGAGAGCGGGAGCGCCCCACGGGCGCGAAGAGAGCCGCGGCCGGTGGAAAGCGGTCGCCCTGGCGCCCCCACTCCCTCCAGAGTCCCTGCCCGAACCGAGTAGGCGCAGGCGGCAACCCTCCGTGAGCGGGGAAGAGCGCGGGTCTGTCCCGCAACAGAGTGGTACCGCGGAAGTGCGCCTTTCGCCTCTGACGAGGCGGAAGGCGCGCGATGTTCTGAGGAGGAGTTCAGTGGACCACAAGTACGATGCGACCAAGGTCGAACGCAAGTGGCAGGATCGCTGGCAGGAGAGCGGGCTCTATGAGTTCGACCTCGACACCGCGAGCGACCCCTACTACAACCTGATGATGTTCCCCTATCCCTCGGCCGAGGGACTGCACGTCGGGAACGTCTACGCCTTCACCGGCGCCGACATCCACGGGCGCTTCATGGCCATGCGCGGCCGGGACGTCTTCGAGCCGATGGGCTTCGACGCGTTCGGCATCCACAGCGAGAACTTCGCCATCAAGCGCGGCATCCACCCGAAGACGCTGATCGCCCAGAACGTCGCCCACTTCCGCGTGCAGCTGCGGCGCCTGGGGGGCCGCTTCGCCTGGTCGCACGCCGTGGAGACGACCGCCCCCGACTACTACCGCTGGACGCAGTGGATCTTCCTGCAGCTGTACAAGGGCGGCCTCGCCCACCGCCAGAAGGCGCCGGTCAACTGGTGCCCCTCATGCAAGACGGTGCTCGCGAACGAGCAGGTGATCGCAGGCCGCTGCGAGCGCTGCGACACCGAGGTGACCCAGCGCGAGCTGGAGCAGTGGTTCTTCGACATCACCCGCTACGCCGACCGGCTGCTGGACAACCTCGACCACCTCGACTGGTCGGACGTGATCAAAACCGCGCAACGCAATTGGATCGGCCGCAGCGAGGGCGCAGAGCTGCGCTTCCCGCTCGTCGAGCACCCGACGGAAGCGATCTCGGTCTTCACGACACGCCCCGACACCGTCTACGGCGCGACGTTCCTCGTCCTGGCGCCAGAGCACCCGCTCGTCGCAAAACTGAGCACCCCAGACCGCGCAGCCGCGGTACAAGCGTACGTGCGCGCGGCGATCGACCGCAAGGCGGAGGAGCGCACCGCGGCCGGCGACAAGTCCGGCGTCTTCACGGGCGGGTTCGCGCGCAATCCCGTGAACGGCGAACCGGTGCCGGTCTGGGTCGCGGAGTACGTCCTCGGCGGCTACGGCACGGGCGCGATCATGGCCGTGCCGGGGCACGACGAGCGCGACTTCGCGTTCGCGACGCGCCACCACCTGCCGATCACGCGCGTCGTGGCGCCCGCGGGCTACACCGGAGGGGACCTCCCGGATCTCATCGAGGCCTACCCGGAGTACGGCATCTCGGTGCACTCGGCGGAGTTCAGCGGCCTGCCGAGCGAGCAGGCGAAGCAGGCCGTGATCGCCCGGGCCGAGGCGATGGGCTTCGGCACGCGGCGTACCACCTACCACCTGCGCAACTGGCTGATCTCCCGCCAGCGCTACTGGGGACCGCCGATCCCGATGGTCTACTGCGAACACTGCGGGATCCAGCCGGTCCCGGAAGACCAGCTGCCGGTGCTGCTGCCGGACGTCGCCGACTTCGTGCCGAAGGGAACCGGCGAGTCGCCGCTCGCGGCGATCGAGCAGTTCGTCCACACGACCTGCCCGCAGTGCGGCGGCCCGGCGCGGCGCGAAACGGACGTCTCCGACAACTTCCTCGACTCCGCCTGGTACTTCCTGCGCTATCCGTCGAGCGGCGACCAGGCGCACGCCTTCGACCCC
>JAJYTV010000353.1 GCA_021792885.1 Bacillota bacterium | reverse complement strand
GATTGTTCGTCGACAAATGAATTGGTGCCGACAGTCGTTGACAGAGATCGGAGCAGATCGCTCAATTGGGGGTCGGTCAGACGATAGAATGCCATCCTGCCGTGTCTCCGAAACTGGACGAACCGATAGGCGCGAAGGATCTTGAGGTGTTGGGATACCGCGGGCTGTGACGCACCTACCATACTGGCAAGATCGCAGACGCAAAGTTCCGCCTGCGACAGAGCCAGAAGTATTTTCAGTCGTGTTGGATCACCCAGTACCTTGAAGCGTTCCGCCGCCTCCTCCAGCACCTGGGCGTCGGGCAGGCGACTGCGAACGGAGGCAACTTTCGTCCCGTGGACGACCTGAACCTCACAGGTACCCTCCTCTTCCTCTGCAAAGAACATCGCTTTAGCCCCTTCAACCGCCGTTCGAACACCTAGCAATGAATGTATGCGCAGTTGCGCATACATTCAACTGCTGCTTCGGCTTGGTGCGATCTTGTCCGTTCTGGCCTGCAAGGGCCGAGCTGAAACAGGTGCCACGCCGCTTCCTGCCGCAAGGCGCTCAGCTCCGGCCCGGTTCCTTCCGGCATGCGACGAGCGAGGTCGAGACGACCAGACTGCCGCAGGGTGACGGCACGTTCGTCGACCTGCCGGTGCGCGAGGTCCACTCCAACAAGGACGCGAACCTGCGCCGTCTCGTCGGCGGCAGTCCGCATTCGCCTTCCCCTTCGGCAAGCACGACCGGCTCGCCGTCGAAGCCCTGCATACCGCGTACGCCCTGCTCTTCGATTCCCGCCCGGCGCTCGGGCAGCCGGGAGAGTTTCTGCCGCGCATCGACGCGACGGCGCGGCCCTTGCCGCAGTTTCTCTCCTCCGATGTCCCCGCGCCTACCAGGGCAGCCGGACGGTCCCCAGGATCTCCTGCGCCAGCGCACCCTGCGTTTTCGGCACGGTGACCGACGCCTCGAGGTCACCGCCGTCCAGGTAGTCCGCGATCAGCATGTACTGCACGAGCCCGCCCTTCTGGGCCACCTTGGTCACGAACCCGTGGTCGCCGAGCGGCGTCGTCCCCGTGAGCGCTCCGACGTAGATGGGCGTCGAGAGCGTGTTCACTCCCTGGGCCATGAAGCCGGGGTTGTAGCAGCCGGCGCAGGCGTTTTGGTAGATCGTCACCTGGATCGCGGAGTCCTTCGGATCTTGGGCGCTCACGCCGTTCGAGCTGCCGCCGGGCAACTGCCTTACGGTGTACCCCTGCGGGACGGCGGCGATCGGCGACGTGCTGCTGCCGATCGCGATCGCCTGGAAGCCTGCGGGCACAGGCGGCGCGGCAGGAGGCTCCACGCCGGGAACCTTCACCGCCTTCAGTCCGACCTGAAGCCCGTTCTGCCACCAGATCAAGGGACCCGGCGCCACGCCGGTGACGGATGCGGTCTGGCCGCTCGCGATGTGCAGGACGTGTACCGTCCCGTGCGGGCCGAGGTAGAAGACCATGCCGCGGATCGCGACAGCGCCGCCGTACGCGCTCTCAATCTGCCCGACGCTGCGCAGGGCGCCAGCCTCCCTGCCGGCGAGCGTCACGAGTTCAAGGAGCCTCCCGGACACCGTCGTCGCTCCGAAGGCGGCGTACTTCGAGGTGACGCCCAGGATCGTGACGTCCGTCTGGCCCTTCGGCAGGGCCGCAAGGCGCTGCGCCGTCTGCAGGAGGTTCTGCTTGCCGGCGCTCGGGTGCGAAAGGTAGATGAGCCACTGCGCGCTCGGCGCGGCGCCACCGGGCAGCGCCCCGTAATGCGGCGGCAGGGCGACGACGACGCCGTACCGCGTGCCCGCGACCTGTAGCATGGGGCTCTTTCCGGTGTTCGCGGACTTCGCCACCCAGAGGTAATCCCCGCCGATCTGCTCTGGCTCCATGCCGAGCGCCGCGGGCGACTGCGTGGTCGAAGACCCTGTCTGCCGGCCGGACGGCGCGGACACCGCTTGGGGCTTCGTGGCAGTCAGGGGCGGCGCCGGACTCTGTGCGCCGCAGCCCGCGAGCAGCGGGGCCAGGGCGAGGAGGAGGAGCGCTCTCGACCGCATTGCGCCAACCACTTCCTAAGGGGATGCAATTGCCCATGCCTTCCCCACCGGCGCGCGAATCCCCTGCCCTATGGTAGGGGTTTTTTAGCGCGAAAACTCCGCGACGGTCTCGACGTGCACCGTGCGCGGGAAGAGGTCGACGGGCTGCACCCTGCCGAGCCGGTAGCCGCCGTCCGAGAGCACCCGCGCGTCGCGCGCCAGGGTCGCCGGATCGCAGGAGACGTAGACGATGCGCGAGGGGCCCTCCTCCGCAAGGCGCTGCGCGAGCTGCGGCGCGCCGCCGCGCGGCGGGTCGAGCGTCACGAGGGCGTCGCCCTGCAGGAGCGGCGCCTCTTGCGCGTCTCCCACCCAGAAGCGTGCGCGAAGGCCATTGCGCTCGGCGTTGCGCTGCGCGAGCGTCACCGCGTCCGCCGCGTACTCGACGCCGCTTGTCTCGTAGCCCGTGCGCGCCAAAAGCAGCGCGAGCACGCCGACGCCCGTATAGAGGTCGAGCGCCTGCCTGCCGCGCCCCTCGCCCGCGAACCCAATCGCCGTGGCGAAGAGCCGCTCCGCCGCGTCCGGGTGCACCTGGAAGAAGCTCGTCGGTCCGATCCCGAAGCGCAGGCCGAGGATCTCCTCCGCGATCTCGCCCTCTCCCGCGAGGATCCGCGCCGGACCGCCGAAGACCCGGTTGCCGGAATCCTGGTTCTGGCTGAGCGCGACGCCGACGACCTGGGGCGCCTCCTCCATCACGCGCAGGGCGATCGCCGCAAGGCGCGGGTCCTCCCGCGTCGCGACGAGCGTCAAGAGGATCTCGCCCGTGCGCGCCCGGCGCGCCACCGCGTGGCGCAGGACGCCTCCCT
>JAJYTV010000352.1 GCA_021792885.1 Bacillota bacterium | reverse complement strand
AAGATCTCCTCTATTACGTCGTCGCCAACAACCCGGTCGAGGATGTGGTCAACTACCCGGACTCCGGCAAGTGGTTGGCAGCCCGCCATGTGTTCCGCATGGTTGAGGCGGATTACTTCGACGGCGAGGAATGACAGAGAAGCGCGCGGTGCGCTAGCCGAGCAGCTTGTGCAGGAAGAGGACGAGGCCTGTGAGCGCGAGCACGGCGCCAGCGGCGACCTCTGCCCACTCCTCGAGGCGCCGGCCGATCTGCCGGCCGAAGAGGAGCCCCGCCCAAGTCATGACCCAGGCCGAGGCGCCCAGCGCGACGACGGTCATAACGGGCGGGAAGCCGACGAGCGCGAGCGAGAAGCCGACGGCGAGCGAATCGAGGCTGACTCCGGCGGCGGCGAGCACGAGGCCGCCGCCGCTGCCGAGTTGAAAGCCCGACTTGCCAGGACGCAGCGCCAGCGCCGTCGTCATCAGGCCGAGCACGAAGAGTGCGGCGAATCCGACGTAGCCTGCGTAGTCGCCGAGCCTCGGGCCGAGCGCCGCGCCGATCCAGATGCCCGCCGCCGGCAGCGCCGTCTGGAAAAGCGCGAAGAGCGCGGCGATGCCGAGTGCACGGCGGTGGGTCACGCCTTGCACGCCGATGCCGACCGCCACGGAAAGGTTGTCGAGGCCGAGCGAAAGCGCCATCAGCGAAAGCTGCCAGTAGACTGCGATCACATCCCGTTCTCGGGCCAGCGCCCGGGGCCTAGACTTCCTCCAGGGCGGCGAAGCGGCGCACGAAGCGCACCCGCCCGCCTGCGATCGCGAGGGAGGAAAGCCAGACGCCGCCGCCTTGGCGCCTCGGTCCCGGGCCGGCCGCGGAGTCGGTCACGGAAGTGGCCGCGAACACGACGTCCTCGCTGCGCACGATGTCCTCGAGCTGCAGCGCCCGCTCGGCATCCTCGCCGAACATCTCCCGCAGCCGCCCGCGCTCCTCGTCGCTCTCCGGACGCATCCGCGCGCAGAACGCCCCACCGAGCGCCCGAACGGCGCATGCGGCGATGACGCCTTCCGGTGCGCCGCCCGTGCCCACGACGAGGTCGACGCCGCCGCCCGGCAGGCAGGTTGCGACAGCCGGGCCCACGTCGCCTGCGGAGAGCAGGCGGACGGATACCCCCAGCTTGCGCAGATCCTCGATCGCCGAGACATGCCGCGAGCGGTCGAGCACGGCTGCCGTGAGCTCGCTCGGCTTCCTGCCGAGCGCCCTGGCGAGCGCGAGCACGTTCTCTTTTAGCGGCGCGTCGATGCGCAACTTGCCGGCCGCGGCCGGTCCTGCGCAGATCTTCTCCATGTAGATGTCCGGCGCGTGCAGGAGGCTGCCCGCAGGACCCGCCGAGAGCACAGTCATGGCGCCGCCCTGCGCGGCGGCCGTGAGGCCCGTCCCCTCGAGCGGGTCGACGGCGATGTCGCAGCGCAGGCCGCCGCGGCCGAGTTCCTCACCGATGAACAGCATCGGCGCCTCGTCCATCTCTCCCTCGCCGATCACGACGCGCGCCGAGAGCGGCAAGTGCTTGAACGCGTGGTGCATCCCGTCGACGGCCGCCTGGTCGGCCGCGTTCTTGTCGCCGCGGCCGATCTGCGGGATGGCGGCGAGCGCCGCCTCCTCGGTGACGAGCAGGAAGTCCGCCCAGTGCTCGCCGACTTTGCCTTCGCTCACTTCTCCCTCCCTCCCCCTCGCGCCACCATGCCCATCCTTGCCCACAGCGCGCCGATCGTGCCCAAGAGCACGGCGAAAAGTCCCGACGAGAACGCGGTCATGAGTGCCTGTTCGAACACGCCCAGGACGGTTTGACCAGGCGTCAGGAACAGGGCGAGCGCGCTGAAGAAGCCCGCGATCATCCCGGCCAGAAGCGACGTCAGCAGCACCGGGATGAAGCGTGGGACGGCCCGGAAGGCGCTGTATCCGACGTAGACGAAGATGGCCAGGGTCGCGATCAGGAGGGGCTTTGCCGACCAGGCGACGCCGCCGCGCTGCCCGAGGTACCCGAGCCACTCGACCACGGTCAGCAGGATGCCCCAGAGCACACCGAGTTTCCATGTCATCGGCGTCACCGCGGCGAACGCCGCGGCCCACCCCCTTCAGCGCGCAATGCGCGCAGCTTCACCCTGCCATCGTATCCGACACTGCAGGCTGCCTCAACCACGGTCGCCATGTGCCATAATAGGCGGGATGCAGATTCCGCTGCTGGAGGATCGCCCATGACGAGCCGGCAGGGCCAAAGCTTCCGCCGCGCGACAACGATCGTCGGCGTGGCCATGGTCCTATCGCGCATCCTCGGGTTTCTGCGCAATTCGGTCATCTCGGCCCTCTTCGGCCAGAACAGCATCACCGACGCGTACTACGCGGCGTTCACGATCCCCGACCTTTTCTATACTGTACTGATCGGCGGCGGCATGTCCTCGGCCTTCGTCCCGGTCCTCTCGCGCTACCTCGCCGAGGGACGCGAGGAGGAGAGCTGGAGGGTCGTCTCGATCGCCTTCAACTTTGTCGCCCTCCTGATGCTCGTCGTGCTCGGTCTCGGCTTTGTCTTCGCGCCCTGGTACCTGCACCTGGTCTTTCCTGGCTTCCACGGCAGCAAACTCGCCCTCACCATCACGCTGACCCGGATCACGCTCGGGAGCATCTTCTTCCATAGCCTCAACGCGATCCTGATCGGCACCGAGTACGCCTACAACACCTTCTGGGGCACGGCGGTCGGCCCCCTCGCCTACAACGTCGTGATCATCCTGATCGGTCTTTTGCTCGCCACGCGCTTCGGCATCGCCGCCTTCGCCTGGTCGACCCTGGTGGGCGCGGCGGTCAACTTCCTCGTGCAGGTCGCGGGCGTGCTGCGGCTGCGCCCGCGCTACCATCCGTCCCTCGCGCTGCACCAC
>JAJYTV010000351.1 GCA_021792885.1 Bacillota bacterium | reverse complement strand
TTCCTTGCGCTTCTCGACGCGCGTACGCTACGGCATGCAGGCGATGCTCGCGCTCGCCCTGCGTCCCCACCAGGTCCCGCTCTCCGTCAAGGAGATCGCGGAGCGCAACGACCTGCCGGAGCATTACCTCGAGCAGCTGATCACGCCGCTGCGCCGCGCAGGGCTCGTGCAGAGCGCCCGCGGCGCCCAGGGCGGCTACGTGCTCGCGCATCCCGCAACGGAGATCACCCTGAAGGAGATCGTCGAGGCGCTCGAAGGGCCGATCGCCGTCGAGGAGTGCGAGTGCCCGCCCGGGACCGAGCACGCGCTCGGATACTGCCTCGAGCACGGCGTCTGGCGCAAGCTCAAACAGGCGATCGAAGACCACCTCGCCGCGCGGACGCTCGCGGACCTGCGCGACGAGGCGCAGGCCGCCGAACGGAGGATTGCGCCGATCTACGAAATCTAGTCGTGGGAGGGAACCGCATGATCTACCTTGACCACGCGGCGACGACCCCGCTCGATCCCAGGGTGCTGGACGCGATGCTGCCCTATCTTCGCGAAGGCTTCGGAAACGCCTCCTCGGTGCACCGCGTCGGCCAGGACGCGCGCCGCGCGATCGACCGCTCGCGCAGCGAGGTGGGGGCGCTGATCGGGGCGCGGCCGGACGAGATCATCTTCACGTCCGGCGGCACCGAGGCCGACAACCTCGCCGTCTTCGGCCTGACCGCAGGCCGGCAGGACGGAAGGCGCCACGTCGTGACAAGCGCGATCGAGCACCACGCGGTGCTGCACGCGATGCAGGAACTCGCGGAGAGAGGCTACGAGCTCACGGTGGTCACTCCGGATCGGGGCGGGCACGTCGATCCCGCGGCGATCGCGGCGGCCGTGCGCGAGGACACCGCGCTCTGCAGCGTGATGCTCGCGAACAACGAGACGGGGACTGTGCAGGACGTCGCCGCGATGGCGCAGGCGGCGCACGCCGTCGGGGCGCTCTTCCATACGGACGCCGTGCAGGCGGCCGGCCTCGTGCCGGTCGACGTACAGGCGCTGGGGGTCGATGCCCTCACCCTCACGGCGCACAAGTTCTACGGACCGAAGGGCGCGGGCGCCCTCTACCTGCGGCGCGGCACCAGGATCAGCCCGACCCAGTACGGCGGCGGGCACGAGCGGGGCCGGCGCGCCGGCACCGAAAACGTCGCGGCGATCGTGGGCTTCGGCGCAGCGGCGCGGCTCGCCCTCGAGGAGATGGGCAGCCGCGCGGAGGCGATCGCGCAGGTGCGCGACCTTTTGTGGGCGCAGCTGCGGGAGATCCCAGGCGCCCACCGCAGCGGGGACGAGGCCCGTTGCCTTCCGGGCCACCTCAATGCGCGCTTCGACGGCGTCGACGGCGAGGCGGCCGTGCTGAACCTCGATTTGCGCGGCGTCGCCGCGAGCATGGGCTCCGCCTGCAGCTCGGGGTCGCTCGAGGCGTCGCACGTCCTGCTCGCGCTGGGGCTGCGGGACGAAGACGCCCGCGGCGGCATCCGCCTCACGGTCGGGCGCGGGACGAGCGAAGCCGACGCGATGGCGGCCGCGCGCATCCTGCAGGAGATCGTACTGCGTCAACGCGCCCTCTCGGCGGCGCGATCCGGTTAGGTGCGGAGGGCGGAGATGGGAAAGCGGGTCGTCTGCGCGATGAGCGGCGGCGTCGACTCCTCGGTCGCCGCGGCGCTTCTCAAGGCGCAGGGCTATGAAGTGATCGGCATCACGATGGAGATCTGGCCCGAGATGGACCAGGCGGAGATGGCGCACCACGGCGGCTGCTGCTCGATCGCGGCGGTCGAGGACGCGCGCTCGGTCTGCGACCGCCTGGGCATCCCGCACTACGTCCTGAACCTGCGCGAGCGCTTCCGCGAGGGCGTGATCGATCTCTTCCGCAGCGAGTACCTCGCGGGCCGTACGCCGAACCCGTGCATCGCGTGCAACCGCTCGGTGAAGTTCGACGAGCTCCTCGAGCGCGCGCAGGCGCTCTCGGCGGACTACCTCGCGACGGGGCACTACGCGCGCATCGCGAGGGACGCGGGCGGCAGCCATCTCCTGCGGGCCAAGGATGCAAGCAAGGACCAGACCTACGTGCTCTACGGCCTCGGCCAGGAGGAGCTCTCGCACGTGCTCTTCCCGGTCGGGGAGTACGAGAAGCCGAAGATCCGCGAGATCGCCCGGGACATCGGCCTCGACCTCTGGGACAAGCCGGATTCGCAGGAGATCTGCTTCGTCGCGGGCGACTACCGGGAGCTCGTGGCGGCCGAGGCGCAGCCCGCCCGGTTCGTCGACCGCGCGGGCAGAGACCTCGGCGAGGCGCCCGGCGTCGCGCATTTCACGGTCGGCCAGCGGCGCGGCATCGGCATCTCGGCCGAGCGGCCGTACTATGTCCTCGAGCTGCGCCCCGGCGAGCAGCGGATCGTGCTGGGGCACAAGGAGGACCTCTTGGGCGAGGCGTGCACGCTCGAGGACGTCCAGTACGTCGCGGGCGCGTCGCCGCAGGTCGCCTTCGACTGCACGGTCCGGATCCGTGCGCACGGCCAGGAGCAGCCTGCGACGGTGACGCCGCGCGGCGACGGCGCCCAGGTGCGCTTCCACGTCCCACAGACGGCGATCGCCCCGGGACAGGCGGCCGTCTTCTACCGCGGCGAGGAGTGCCTCGGCGGCGGAACGATCGCGCGCGCAAACTAGCTTTCGTATCGTAGTGCCCCCGTCTGCGGAACACTGCAGACGGGGGTGACGCAGTTGCTCGCGCGGTCGTTGATCGGCAAGGCAGTGCGGGACCAGCGGGGCGCATGGCTCGGACGCGTGCGCGACATCGCCTTCGCGGCGGGGGAGATCCGCTACTGCCGGACGGACCGAGGCACCTACGAGATCTTCGCCCGGGCGGGCGACCGCCTGATCGCG
>JAJYTV010000350.1 GCA_021792885.1 Bacillota bacterium | reverse complement strand
GGCGGTGTTCGGCACCCTTCCGATCGCGACGAGCACGCGGTCGAAGACCTCCTCGGTCGCCTCTGCGCCGCGCTGAAGGCGCACGCGCACCGCATCCTTCTCCTCCTGCAGCGACGCGACCCGCGTGCCGAGTTGGATCGCCGCAAGATCCTTGCGCAGGCGCTGCTCGAGCACCTTGACGAGGTCTTTGTCCATGCCGGGCAAGAGCGTCTCCGTGAGCTCGACGAGCGTGACCTCGGCGCCGAGGGCGCTGTAGATCGTCGCCATCTCGGTCCCGATATAGCCCCCGCCGACGACAAGGAGCCGCCCCGGGACGTCTTGCAGCTCCAGCGCCGCGCCCGCGTCCATGACGCGCGCGCCCGCCTGCGGGAAGTTCGCCGGGAAGAAGGCCTGCGAGCCTGTCGCCAGGATCGCGTAGTCGAAGAGGATGCGCTGCTCCCCGCCGTCCGCACGCGTCACCTGGACGCTTCCCTGGTCGAGGAAGGCGCCCTTCCCCCGCACGTAGGTGATGCTGCGCTGGCGCGAGAGCGTTCCGAGCCCGCGCGTCAGCCGGTCGACGACCCCGCGCTTCCAGGTGCGCAGCGCGCCGAGGTCGACCTGCGCCGCGCCAAACGAGATGCCGATCCGTGCGGCGTCCTCCGCCGCCCGCAGCACTCCCGCCGCGTGCAAGAGCGCCTTCGAAGGGATGCACCCCTCGTAGAGGCAGACGCCGCCCGGATTCTCCCGCTGATCCACAAGCGTCACCGCAAGGCCGTGGTCCGCGGCGGCAAAGGCGGCGGCATAGCCGCCGGGCCCCCCGCCGAGCACCAGCACCGACGTACGCGTCTCCTGCACGATCAGTCCTCCACTCGCTGGGCGATCGCCCTGCGCGCCCAGGCCGTCAGCCCTGCAGGCCGACGCCCACGGCGCCCCAGGACACGTACTTCGTCTCGAGGAACCCGTCGAGCCCCTCCTGCGCCCCCTCGCGGCCGAGCCCGGACTCCTTGAAGCCGCCGAAGGGGGCCTGGGAGGTGGACGGGAGCCCGTCGTTCAGGCCGATCACCCCGTACTCGAGCGCCTCCGCGACGCGCCATGCGCGCGCCCCGTCGCGCGTGAAGAGGTACGCCGCGAGCCCGAACTCCGTCGCGTTCGCCGTCTCGACGGCTTCCTTCTCGGTGCGGAAGGACGAGACCGCGATCACCGGCCCGAACGTCTCCTCGTGCATGATCTTCATGTCGAGCCCGACGCCCGCGAGCAGCGTCGGCTCGACGAAGTAGCCCGCGCCCCCGAGAGCGTGCCCGCCCGCGCGCAGCCGCGCGCCGTGCGCGAGGGCGTCCTCGATGTGCTCGAGCACCTTCTCGCGTCCCGCGGCATCGATCATCGGCCCCACGGCGACGCCCGGGTCGAGGCCCTGGCCGACGCGCAGGCCCGCGACGCGCTCCGACGCGAGCGCGAGGAACTCGTCGACGATGCTCTCCTCGACGAGGACCCGGTTCGCGGCGATGCAGCTCTGGCCCCCGTTGCGGAACTTCGCCACCATCAGCGCGTCGAGCGCGACCTCGAGGTCGGCGTCGGCGAACACGAGGAAGGGCGCCTGCCCCCCAAGCTCAAGCGAGAGGCGCTGCATGTTCCCCGCGGCCCGCTGCATGAGGTGCTTGCCGACGCCGGTCGAGCCCGTGAAGGTGATCTTGCGCACGCGCGCGTCGTCGAGCCAGACGTCCGCGACCGCACGGGCGTGCGAGGACGTGACGATGTTCAGAAGACCGTCCGGCGCTCCCGCCTCCTGCAGGAGCTCCCCGAGGCGCAGCGCCGTGAGCGGCGTCTGCGAGGCCGGCTTCAGCACGACGGAGCAGCCGGCCGCGATCGCGGGGGCCACCTTGCGCGTGATCATGGCGGCGGGGAAGTTCCAGGGCGTGATCGCCGCGACGACGCCGACCGGCTGGCGCAGCACGACGATCCGCTTCTCCGGCCTCGTGGCGGCGATCGTGCGGCCGTAGGCACGCTTCGCCTCCTCCGCGAACCACTCGATGAAGCTCGCGGCGTAGGTCACCTCGGCGTCCGCCTCGGCGAGCGGCTTGCCGTTCTCGACCGTCATCAGGAGCGCGAGGTTCTTGCGGTCGCGCTCGACGAGCTCGTACCAGCGGCGCAAGAGGCGGCTGCGCTCGTAGGCGCCGCTCAGGCGCCAGGTCTCGAAGGCCTGCGCGGCCGCCTCGAGCGCCGCCCGCGCGTCGCCCGGCGTGCCGTCCGCCACCCGCGCGATCTCCTCCTGGCGGGAGGGGTCCTCCACCGCGAGCCTCTCCCCCTCCTGCGCGTCCACCCAGCGTCCGCCGATCAAGAGCCTCGTCGGTGCCATCCACTCGCTTCCTTGCGACATGCCACTCCACTCCTCCTGGATGATCGGGCCCGCCCTACCGCCCGCGCCAGCGTGCGCGGACGTCCTCGAGCGCGATGCCGAGGTCCTCGTACACCGCGAGCGCCGCGTTGCGCCCGGGGTAGCCGGACACGGAGCCGCCCGGGTGCGTCGTCGATCCCGTCAGGTACAGAGACGGGATCGGGGTGCGGTAGGCGTTCCAGCGCGGCGCCGGCCGGTAGTGGCCGTACTGTCCGAAGTGCGCGGCGCCACCGTGGCCGGAGCCGCGGAAGTTGTTCTGGTTGCGCCGCTCCAGGTCGAGCGGGCTTTCGAGCGCCTCGGCGAGCACGTCGTCCTCGTCGAGGTTCGTCGTGTGGCGCAGGTACGCGCCGAGCATCGCCTGCCCCACCTCGCCCTTCACGCGGTCCCAGTGCTCGGGACCCTCGTGCAGCGCGTAGGGCTGGATCGAGATCAGCTTCAGCGTGTGCGCGCCGTCCGGGGCACGGCTCGGGTCGACGAGCGACGAGTTGATCGCGAGCAGGAACGGATCGCGCAGCGTCGTCTCGCCGACCCGGAAGGCCGCA
>JAJYTV010000349.1 GCA_021792885.1 Bacillota bacterium | reverse complement strand
CTCCAGTCCCAGCACGTGGAAACGGCCGCCGTCCGCACGGACGGCAGCGGGAACTACGATGATAGCACAAGCGGGCGCGCCGGTCACCCGAAGGGGTGAGCGGCGCGCCGAGGCAACCGGGCGATCAGGCGCTTGCGGTGAACCTCCACAGGCGGGAGGCAGCGATCGCGGCGAGGACCGTCCAGACCGCCAGGACGATGAGGTCCGTCTGCAGGCCGAAGCTGTAGCCGCTGCCGCCGTAGGACATGAGGCCCCGCAGCGCATCGTTCAGGTGCGAAAGCGGGATCACGCGGACGATGGTGCCCAGGATGCCCGTGCTCTGGCTGACGCCGAAGTAGGTGCCGGAGAGGAACATCATCGGGAACGCGATCAGGAGCGTCAACGAGTTGGCCCCCTGGGCGCGGCGCGCAAAACCGCCGATCAGGTAGCCCATGGACATGATCAAGCACTGGGCTGTGCGCGCGGATGCCCGCACAGCTCCCCTCTAGCGCACACTCCCGCGGATCGACACGTCGCCGGCGGCAAGCGCTACCTGTGCCCCGTCCCTTGTGCGCACGACAAGGCAGCCCAGGTCATCCACCGCGACCGCTACCCCCTCGAGCGGCCCCTGCGGTGTCTGGGCCAGAACCTCCCTGCCCAGCGTGCAGCTGCGCTCCACCCAGCGCGCCCGCAATGCTGGCGGGTCGTCCGAAAGCTGGTCGGATGCCGAGGCGATCTCCTCGATGAGTGCCGCCAGCAGCGGCGCCCGGCTGCCGGCATAGCCCGCGGCCTGACGCAGGGAGACGGCACGCGCCGCGAGCTCCGGGGGGAACTCCTCCTGGTGTACGTTGATGCCGCAGCCGACGACCGCGTGGCGGATCTCCTGCTCCTCCAGCGTCAACTCGACGAGGATGCCCGCAAGCTTGCGCCCGCCGACCAGAAGATCGTTGGGCCACTTGATCTCCGCCCGGACGCCGCAGACGCGCTCGACCGCGCGGCACGCCCCGACCGCCGCGGCCAAGGGCAGCCAGCCCGCCTTCGACGGCCCGCAGCGCGGGCGAAGGACGATCGAGGAGAGCAGGGACATGCCCGGCGGGTCCTCCCACGAGCGGCCGCGGCGGCCGCGGCCCTGCAGCTGGTGGTCCGTGGTGACGGCCGCTCCCTGCGGCGCACCCTCGCGCGCCCAGGCTGCCGCCTCCTCCATCGTAGAACCCGCCTCGGGCAAGAAGCGCACCGGATACTCCGCATCCGGCGGGAAAAAGGCCTGCACGAGCCAGGGAAGCGGCCGATCGGGCAAGGTGAGCAGGCGGTAGCCGCGGCGCGGCCGCGCCAGGGCGACGAGGCCCTCCGCCCGCATCGCGGCGATCTCCTTGTGCACCATCGCCCGCGACACGCCGAGGCGGCGGGAGATCTCCTCGCCGGACACCTCTTCGCCCGAGAGCAGGGCCCGCAGGATCAGGTGCTGATGCGCCACGCCCAGCACCTCCCCTCGACGCGCCGCACGTCCTGGTCGAGGCACGCCGCGAGCCGGTCGCGCAGAAAGGTCCCATCGGGCAGGCGCAGCCCTTCCCGCACCTCGAGGAGCGGTTGGAGGACGAAGCGGCGGCGCGCGATGCCCGGGTGGGGAAGCTCGAGCGGCTCCCCGTGCCGCTCGAGATCGCCGAACAGAAGGAGGTCGAGGTCCAGGGTGCGCGCCGCCTTGCCCGGCCCGCGCACCCGGCCGTGCGCAGTCTCCACCCGCAGCAGCCGCTCGAGCAGGTCCTCGGGCGCGAGACCCGGGGGTGCGTCGAGGATTGCGACGGCGTTCAGGTAGCGCGGCTGGCTGGGATCGGTCTCTACCGGCGCGCTCTCATAGAGCGAGGAGGCGGCGAGCACAGGCAGGCCGATGCCGAAGAGACCGGTGCGCAGGTTGCGCAGCCGGTCTCCCAGGTTCGCGCCGAGGCCCACCGCCGCCTCAGCCATCGCGGCCGATCTCCACCATCGCCTCGACGCCCTCTGCCGGCCCGCCCAGGGGCGCGTGTGGCTTGCGCACGTGCACGAACGCAGCCGTTGCCACCGGGAAGCGCGCCAGGATCGCCTGGGCGGTGCGCTCCGCGAGCGTCTCGAGGAGGCGCAGGCTCGGCCCTTCGAAGATCCCCTTGGCGGTGCGGTAGACGTCGCGGTAGTCGACGGCATCGTCGACGGCGTCCGTGGCGGCTGCACCGCGGAAGTCGTACGCGATCTCGATGTCTACGTAGAAGGGCTGGCCGAGCCCCCGCTCATGGCGGTAGGCACCATGCCGTCCGTAGAAGACGAGGCCGCGCAGCGCGATCTTCCTCATGCGCGCACCGTCCGATCCGCGACGCGCACGGCGTCGACGACGGGCGCGACGTCGTGCACGCGCACGATGTCGGCGCCGAGCGCGGCCGAGAGCGCAGCCGCGGCCACCGTCGCGTCGCCCCGCTCGGCCACGGGCTTGCCCGTCGCGTCCCCAAGGAAGCGCTTGCGCGAGGGGCCGGAGAGCACCGGGTAGCCGAGCGCCCGCAGGGTCGGAAGCATGCGCAGCACGGCATAGCTGTGTTCCGGTTCCTTGCCGAAGCCGATGCCGGGGTCAAGTACGATCGCATCGCCAGCGACGCCCGCCGCCCGGGCTGCATCGGCCCGCTCCGCGAGGTGGCGGCGGACCTCCTCGCCCACCCGGGCGTAGTGGGCCTCCTCCTGCGTGTGCATCAGTACGACCGCTGCGCCCTCCCGGGCGCAGCCGGGGAGCATCGCCGGGTCCGAGAGGCCCGCCGAGATGTCGTTGACGATCTCCGCCCCCAAGCGAAGCGCCTGCTCGGCGACGGGCCACTTGTAGGTGTCGATCGAGATCGGCACGTCGATCTCTCCCCGCAGCGCGGCGAGTAGCGGAACGACGCGGTGCAGTTCCTCTTCGAGCGGAACGGGTGCCGCGCTGG
>JAJYTV010000348.1 GCA_021792885.1 Bacillota bacterium | reverse complement strand
ACGCATCGCAGACGCCACGCCGGGGGCCTTCGTCTCGAGCCCCGCCCACATATGCCGTGCGGCTCCCGAGACCACCTGACCCGTTCCTGTGAGGCCGGCTGCGCCGAGCACCGACTTCCCTGCCTGCGTGGCCCTCTGCATGAAGCCCTGTCCTGTGGCGCCGCTGCCGATCTCCGGCTTCGCCGCCCAGTTGCTGAGCTTGGCTTGACTGCGCTGCGAGTAGGACTCGGCCATCTTGCCCGCGGCCTGACCGAGAGGCGACATTCTGGCGGCCGACATGGCGCCGCGACCGAGCATGTACCCGCCGGCAGCCGCCATCATCATGCCGCCGACGCCAGCGTGGCTGTGCCCGGTGATCTGCTGCATCATCTGTGGGGCCTTGCTCACCATGAACATCGCGAAGATCCCGATGAGGATGCGCACGAGGTCGGTGATGAAGTCCCCGCTGTTCACCGTGAGAGGGCCCCCGATGATCAGCCAGGCGATCCACCACATGACCACCATGGCGAGCTGAGAGAAAACCGCCCCCATCGCCTCTGCCCAGTTCCATTGCCACGCGCGCTTGTTGCCGGTAATGGCCAGGGCCGCGGTGACGGGTAGAAGCCCGGTGAAGACGATCAGGTCGACGACGCGCATAGCCCAGACGATCACCGCCCAGAGCATGAAGCCGGCAAGCACCAGCAGAGCGGTCGGCCAGAGCCAGTTGACGATGATGTCGCTTGCAAAGGTAGCCAGCCCTCCGACCACGACACCCGTCGCGGTGCTCGCAAAGGCCGCCGGGTGGATCCAGTTGGCCTGGTACTGTTCCGTGAAGCTGATGAGCGTTAGAGAAATGCGGTTCATCGCGTCGAGCAGCGCGCTCAGGAAGGCGTAACCCCCCACGAGCACGAGCAGCCAGATGCCGACTCCCTCAAGGGAGTCCGCCCAGGCTGATCGCGCAAACTGGCTTCTGCCGGCAAAGCTGCCCCAGGTGTTCGTGAACGCCACCCAGGTGAGAGCGAACAGGGCGACACCTACGCTCGCGGCCGCCATGGTGTCGAACACGTAGCTGGCGGCCGCAGCCGCGACGATGCCGCCGTGGCCGCCAGGGTGCAGTGGGTCGATGCTGAGCGGGGCGAAGACCGTTGCCTTCAGGAACTCTGTAACGAGCCAGAAGATGGCCTCGCCGATCCACCCGATGATCTGCCCGATCGGCTGAATCACCAGGACGTTGAAGAAGCTGATGATCGCGTTGACGATGTTGGTCAGCAGCCAGTGACCGAAGCCCAATTACCTCGCCTCCCTCGCGCCTCGGGAACCTCCCAGCGCTCTCGTCGTCAGCCAGGCCAACCAGTAAACGAACCAGCGTGCCAGGAACAGTACCGATAGCGTGAGCTCGCTCCCGAAGAGCGTGTACCAGTTCTGTGGCCAGTTGACCGGAATGTGCGCGTGCAGTGCGCCCGGCCCCACAACCCACAGGTAGATCAGATTGCGGATCTCCGCATCGTGGCCGGCGAACCAGGTGCCCAGTCCACCGATCGTTCCGGCATTGTAGCGGGCGATGGCGAAGAAGACCAGAGCGGGATACAGCAGGACAAGGGACGTTCGCACGAAGTCGAACGCGACGTGCCATGGCTTGTAGGGACGCCGCTCCAGGAACGGGAAGACCACCTGCAGCCGGAGTGTCCCCTTCGCCAGAAAGCCGAGGTTGAACAGGACGAGCAGTAGAAGCAGCGCGCCCAGCAGTACGGCAGACAGCACAGGGCTCAGGAAGTTGAACAGCTTTGCGAGCGCCAGCAGCACCACGAGGAAGATGATCGGCAGCACCAGGAAGAACCCGGCGAAGAAGTCCCAAAACGCCATCAACATCCCTCAGCCCTCCTTTCCTGTGGATCTCGTCTACGTACGCCAAAAGAGGCCCTACCGTTTGTGCGGCAGGGCCTCCCTCGCTACAAAGTTGCGATCCAGTTGACGATCTCAGGTGCGAACGCCGCGATCAGTAGGCCCAAGATCGCCGCTACGACGATCTCCTTGGCGCGGTCCTTCGAGCGAGGATCGTGGATGAAGTGGTTTACGAGAGCGGCGATGACCAGTGCGAGCAGCGCCGTGCCGCCGAGGATGTTGCGTACCATGGCGGCGACGTTCTCGATCTCACCGTTCACCTTGGTGGCCAGCGTCCCCCCGGTTCCGTACTGGACAGGCGGGATGTTGAGGCCGCTCGCGAACGCAGCCTGCGCCCCCATGAGCACCAGTGGCAGTGCCGTAAGCGCTACCTTGCCGACCTTGTGCCAGTCGACCTTTCGGAACATCCGGGACACGAACGAACGGAACTTCTGCATCTCGATCCCTCCTGGACTTGATCTAGGACATAAAGACCAGGCGGCCGAAGCCGCCGCACCGCCTGAAGGATCGTCACCTCCTTCAGGACTTTCCAATAATACGGTTTTGACGTTCTCCTCACGGCTGAAGCCGGGGGATTCTTTCTCGGCCTAGAGGACCGAGCTACACCGCATGTGCGGGGTGTGCCGCACACCGATGGGGGACGCCATGGCCCCGACTACTGGGCCTGAGCCCAGATACTTGGCGCGGATGTTGTATGCGCCGACGCCATCCCGGTGGTAGTGGAAGCCGCACGGGCACCGGTACTCCCGACCGCGCGGCTTGTGCCGCCGGCCGCAGGCCGGGCAGGTCTGCGACGTGTACGCCTCGTCCTGGAGGGCGACCCCCATCCCCAGGAGTTCCGCCTTATAGGTGAGCATGTGCCGCGTCTGGCCGTGCAGCATCTGGTGGATCTTCTGGTTCGCCTTGCGCCCATAGTCCAGTCCCTGACGAATGTCCCGCACATCGCCGATGACCACCGTCTGCACCCCGCTTGCGTGGAGGGTGGAGATCAATGCGGTGGTCTCTTTGTGCAGGATGTCCCGGATCTGGTTGTCCA
>JAJYTV010000347.1 GCA_021792885.1 Bacillota bacterium | reverse complement strand
CTACCTCAGCCGAACCCACATGCTCCCGCCGACCCTCTCGGGCGGCGTGCTCTTCTTCTTCCTGATCATGGGCGCGCTCGGCACGGCGGTCGGCGGCCCGATCTCGGACCACTACGGCCGCCGCACGCTCCTCGTGCTGAGCTTTGTCGCCTCGACCCCGCTGCTCTACCTCCTGCCGCGGCTTGGCGGCGGCTGGCAGTTCGTCGTGCTCGGCCTTCTGGGCTTCGCCATCGTGACGACCTTCAGCACGACGGTGGTGCTGGCGCAAGAACTCCTGCCGGGCCGGCAGGGGGTGGCGGCGTCGCTCACGATCGGGCTCGCGATCGGCCTCGGCGGCGTCGCGGTGCTGTTTCTGGGCCAGTACGCGGACCGCTTCGGCGTGCGCCAGGTGCTCGATGTGCTCTGGCTGCTCGGCGTGCCCGCGCTGCTTGGATCGCTCTGGCTGCCGAACAGGGGGCGTGAGGCGGCCGCGGCGCGCTGACGTTCAGCGCGTTTTGGTGTAGTGCGAGCGGAAGTAGACGAGCGCCTCGCTCCCAGCACCCTCGCGCAGGGCGGTGACCTGGCCGAGGAAGAGCGTGTGGTCCTGGGCGTCGACGGCGCGCTGCAGCGAGCACTCAAGGCAGCCGAGCGCCCCCTCGAGCCAGGGCTGGCCGCCGGGACCAAAGACGTAAGGGACGCCGTCGAACGCCCGCTCGTGGTCCGCGCGTCGCGTCGCGAAGCGCAGCGAGAGCGCCTCCTGGTCTGCGGAGAGGATGTTCACGGCGAAGCGGCCGGACGACTGGATGATTGCGTAGGAGTCGTTCTCCTTGCCGACCGAGACGAGCACGAGCGGCGGGTCGAGGGAGACCGAGAGGAAGGCGTTCGCGGTCATGCCGTGGGGACCGCGCGGCCCGATGGAGGTGACGACCGTGACGCCGGTCGCCCAGTTGCCCATCAGGCGGCGGAAGGATGTGGATTCGATCGTGGCGATCGCCGGGTGGCGTGCGCTCCCCGGCTTCTTCCTTTCCGAAAAAAGTGCGCCGGCAGAGCGGCTACCGCCATGCTACCATACGGCCTCTGCAGCGACATCATCGGACGTGCCAGCGGTTTGCGGTCCAGAGGCTGCCCCCGAGGTCGTTCACGGTGATGCGGGAGAGGAGGCGCGGGTTGTAGACGGTCTCGACCGCCTGGAAGAAGAGCGGCACCATCGGGAGATCGCGGTAGACGGCCATCTGCACCTGGCGGTAGTCGCGGGCGCGCGGCGCAGTGTGCATGCGCACGAGCGCGTCCTGCAAGAGCGCGTTGACGAGCGCGTTCTGGTAACCGGAGAAGTCGACCCCCTGGGCGTAGCGGTTGCCCGCGCCGCTGCTGAACAGCGCTGCGTCGTTCGGGTCCACCCCGTCGACGAGCCCGAACTCCGCGACCTGGTAGTGGCCCTGCGCCAGCAGCCCGACGGGGCCGAACAAGGCCCCGGCGGGCGCGTAGGAGGGCACCACGCGGATCCCTGCGAGCGCCTCCTGCCGCATGACGGCCTCGATCAGGGCCTTGTGCATGGGCGAGCGCGTCATCGAGACGCGCAGCGTCAGCGGCTGGCCGCCCTGCTGGAAGTAGCCGCCCGGACCTCTCTGCCAGCCGCTTGCCTGCAGCAGGCGGCGGGCGGCGGCGATGTTCTGGCGCACGACCGGCACCTTCGGGCTGAACGCCCAGCTGAACGGGGCCTGGTCTGTGGTCGCGATCTCCCAGCGGCCGCCAAAGAGGCGCTGCGAGATGGCCTGTCGATTGAGCGCGAGGTAGAAGGCGCGGCGCACGCTCAGCTGCTGCGTCGTCGGGGAGTAGAGGTTGAAGGTGAACTGGTCGAAGACGAGGCCCGGCACGCTCTTCACCTGCCAGCCCGCGCGCTGCAGCCGGTGGAGGGTCTGGGCCGAAAGCTCGAGGCCGTCGGCGATCGTCACCTGATGGCTGCGCAGCGCCGCGAGCAGCCCCGAGGAGTCCTTGTAGCAGCGCACGACGATGCGCTCCACCTGTCCCTTGGGGCCGTCCTGGCCCTGGTAGAAGGGGTTTCGGCGCAGGACGATGCGCCCGCCGCGGTCGTAGGCGACGGCGTAGGGGCCGGTTGCGAGCGGGCGCAGGTTGTACGCGCGGTCACGCGCGATGTTGGTGATCCGGCCGTGCAGGACGTGGTAGGGCAGCAGCGCGGAGAACAAGGTCTGCCAGGCGGCATAGGTGCCTTTCAGGTGAACGACGGCGGTCGTCGCGCTGGGGGTGTCGATCGCGGTGATCTGGTTGTAGCCCGCCTGGTATGCGCCGTTCGCGGCCTGCATCACGGCCTGCCAGGTGAAGCGGATGTCCTGCGCGGTGAGGGGGGCGCCGTCCGACCAGCGCAGGCCGGGGCGAAGGCGGTAGACGATCGTCACGGCGGCCTGCGGGCCGGGCGGTCCCTGCACCGTAAGCACCGGCATGCTCGCGAGCAGGTCTGGACGCCAGGCGTAGTGCTGGTCATTGCCCGGCCAGTTCGTCGGCGCGTAGCGCAAGAGGCCGTCCGAGGTGGCGGAGAGGATGTCGGCCGCGCTCTGGGAGGTGAAGAGCAGCGGATTGAGGTTCTCCGGCCGGCCGACGAGCCCCACCGTGACCGTCGTGGGCGCAGCGGCGCGATAGGGCAGCGGGCGCGAGAGTCCCGCCCCCGCATGGGCTGCGGCCGGGAACGCGAGCAGCGGCAGCGCGATGAGCAGCGATACCGTTCGCCGCACGAGGAAGACCTCCCGGAGATGGTGTTCGCTTGGGACACCTTCGCAGCGGCGGAGGGAGGCTCTAGCCGAGTGCGCGCATCAGAAACGCCCGCACGACGTCGTCCTGCGCGTCGGGCTCGTCCGGGTGGCGCAGCCGGTAGAGCAGGGCCTCGCGCATCGCCCCGATCACGAGGTGCGCACGCAGATCGGCGTCCTCTTCGGGCAGAAGGCTTGCGTCCG
>JAJYTV010000346.1 GCA_021792885.1 Bacillota bacterium | reverse complement strand
TTCGGCTACATCCCTCCGGAGGAGGTCGCGAACGTCGCCGAACTGATGGGCGTCACGGAGGCGTACGTCGAGTCGGTGCTGTCGTTCTACACGCTCTTCCACCGCCAGCCGACCGGCAAGTACCTGATCCAGGTCTGCCGCGGGCTCTCTTGCCAGCTCCTCGGGGCGGATGACCTGTCGAAGTTCCTCTACGAGGAACTCGGGGTCCAGCGCAACGGCACGACGGCAGACGGCATGTTCACCGTCGAAGAGGTCGAATGCGTAGCGCTCTGCAAGAACGCCCCGGCAGTACAGATCAACCTCGCGTTCTACCCCGACATGACCAAAGAGAAGCTGCAGGCGTTCCTCGAGAAGGCGCGGGAGGAGGTGCGTAGCGGTGCCGGAGACGAGGCTGCTCTTTAGGGACATCGATGTGCCCGGAATCGACCGGATCGACGTGTACGAGCAGCACGGCGGTTACGAGACGCTGCGCAAGGCCGTGCTCGACATGACGCCCGACGCGGTCTTGGCGGAGGTCATGGCCTCGAACCTGCGCGGGCGCGGCGGCGCGGGCTTCCCGACCGGCCGCAAGTGGAGCTTCCTGCCGAAGGACGGCCGTACGCGCTACCTCGTCTGCAATGCCGACGAGTCCGAGCCGGGCACCTGCAAGGACCAGGAGATCATCTACAAGGACCCGCACCTCCTGATCGAGGGCGTCGCGACGAGCGCATATGCGATCGGTGCGGAGGACGCCTTCATCTATCTGCGCGGCGAGTTCAAGGTCGGCTTTGAGATCCTCGAGCGGGCGATCGCCGAAGCCCACGCGAAGGGCTACCTGGGCGACAACGTGCTGGGATCTGGACGCCGCATCGAGATCACGCTCTACCTCGGCGCAGGCGCCTACATCTGCGGCGAGGAGACGGCACTGCTTGAGAGCCTCGAGGGCAAGCGCGGCAACCCGCGCCTCAAGCCGCCGTTCCCGGCGACCGCAGGGCTCTACGGCATGCCGACCGTCGTGAACAACGTCGAAACGCTCTGCGCCGTCGTGCCCATCCTCGCAATGGGCGGCCAGGAGTACGCGAAGCTCGGCACCGAGAAGAGCGCCGGCACGAAGCTCTTTTCCGTCTCCGGCACGGTGCGCCGGCCCGGAAACTTCGAGGTGGAACTCAGCAAGGTGACGCTGCGCGAGCTCGTCTTCGACCTCGCGGGCGGCCCGCTCGAAGGCCGGGAGATCAAGGGCATCATCCCGGGTGGGTCTTCCGTGCCGATCCTTACGCCGGAGAAGTTCGACACGCCGCTCGACTACGAGTCGCTGGCGGCGGCGGGCACCATGCTCGGATCCGGCGGCGTGATCGTGCTCGACGACCGCTCCTGCATCGTCAAGTCCACCCTGCGCCTGATGGAATTCTACCGCCACGAGTCGTGCGGCAAGTGCACGCCGTGCCGCGAAGGCACGATGTGGCTCGGACAGGTGCTCGAGCGGATCGAGGCCGGCCTTGGACGACCGGGCGACCTCGCGCTGCTGGCGGATCTCTCCGAGAACATCGAGGGGCGCACCTTCTGCCCGCTCGGCGATGCCGCGATCGGCGTGCTGAAGTCGGGCCTGCAGCTATACCACGACGAATACCAGGCGCACATCGACCAGGGCTGCTGCCCGCTGGGGGAGGTAGTGCGTTGATCACCCTGACCATCGACGGTCGCGAGGCGCAGGTCCCGCCTGGAACCCTGATCCTCGACGCCGCCAAGCAGGTAGGGATCGAGATCCCCATCTTCTGCTACCACCCGCGCATGGACCCCGCGGCGGCCTGCCGCATGTGCCTCGTGCGCGTCGAGAAGATGCCGAAGCTGCAGCCCGCCTGCGCGACGCCCGTCTCGGAGGGCATGGTCGTCTACACGGACACCGCGGAAGTGCAGAAGGCCCACGCCGGCGTGCTGGAGTTCCTGCTCGCGAACCACCCGCTCGACTGCCCGATCTGCGACAAGGGCGGCGAGTGCGAGCTGCAGGACAACTCGATCCGCTACGGTCCGCAAGCGACCCGCTTTGCGGACCACAAGCGCCACCTCGACAAGGCGCGCGCGCTCGGACCGATCGTCGAGCTCGACCAGGAGCGCTGCATCCAGTGCATGCGCTGCGTACGCTTCATGGACGATGTCGCGGGCGACCCGGTCCTGACAATCCACGACCGCGGCGGCCACGCCGTGATCGACACCGCCGAGGGCCGCGCGTTCGACTCGATCTTCTCCGGCAACACCATCGAGATCTGCCCCGTCGGCGCGCTGACGTCGCGCCCCTACCGCTTCAAGGCCCGCCCGTGGGACCTCAACGAGGTGGACTCGGTCTGCCCGCACTGCCCGGTCGGCTGCAACATCCGTCTTTCGCTGCGCCACGGCGAAGTGAAGCGGATTCTCTCGCGCGACAGCGAGGAGGTCGACTGGGGCTGGCTGTGCGACCGCGGCCGCTTCGGCTATGGTTTCGTCAACCATGGCACGCGGCTCGAGCAGCCGATGCTGCGCAAGGACGGCATGCTCGTTCCGGTCAGCTGGGACGAGGCGATCGCGACCCTGCGCCAGCACATGCATGGGAGGAGCGGCGCGCTGGGCGGCGGCCGCCACTCGCTCGAGGCGGCCTACCTCCTGCGCCGCTTCCTGCAGGAGGCCGGCGTGAAGAACATGGACCACCGCGTGCTGCCGCTCTGCAGCGCGATCGCGCCCGGTCCCGTCGGGCGCATCGACGATGTGAACGACGCCGATCTCGTGATCTCGCTCGACGCGGAACTGCTCGAGGAGGCGCCGGTGCTGGCGCTGCGCCTTCGGCACTTCCAGCGCAAGCGCGGGCTGCGGATCGTCAGCGTGTCGCCGCGCCAGGGCCTCCTAGACATGCCGCACCAGGAGGCGCAGACGCCCGATGTCGCCGCCACGCTGCGCGCGATCGCGCAGGGCGAGGGCGAGCTCGGGCAGGCCTACCTCGCGG
>JAJYTV010000345.1 GCA_021792885.1 Bacillota bacterium | reverse complement strand
TGATGCCGCGCACGACCTCCCTGGCCTCGTCCTTGGAGTGCATGCAATGCACGACGACGCGTGCGCCCGCTGCCGCGTAGCGCTCTGCAATCGCCCGGCCGATCCCCCGGCTCGACCCGGTGACGAGCGCGACCCGGCCTGTCAGATCCAGCATCCGTCCACCTGCCTCCCGGCCATCGGCTAGATGTCCGATGCATCCTATGCCTGCCTGGGGAGGCGAGATACCCGCTGCGGCGCCTCAGCGCATGCGGTAGGCGGCGAAGGCCGCGCGGATCGCGTCGGCCTCCGCGTCGTCGAGCTTCGCGGGGTGGAGATCCCGCGTGAGGAGGTAGTGCATCGCGGCTTCCTCGACCGCGATCGCGCAGCTGTAGGCGGCGAAGAGGCTCGGGCCGACGGCGACAGCACCGTGGTTGCGCAGAAGGCAGGCGCCCGCGCCCGCTTCCGCAAGGGCACGCGCAGCCGCGTCCGCGAGCGCCACGGAGCCTGACGGGAGGTAGGGCGCCACGGGCAGCGAGCGCCCGATCAGCCCGTGTCCTTCGCCGGTGAAGATCGGCACCTGGTCCGCGACGAGCCCCGCCGCGACGGCGAAGGGCGAATGGTCGTGCCAGATCGCCTGCACCGAGGGCAGCGCGCGGTAGATCGCGAGGTGCAGCGGCAGTTCGCTCGAGGGCCGGCCAGCCGACGCGCGGCCGCTCTCGAGGTCGACCGCGACGAAGTCCCCGGCAGTGAGCTTCAGGTAATCGGTCGCCGTCGGCGTGATCAGGAGCCCTCCTTCAACGCGGACCGAGACGTTGCCGAACGTGCCGCGCAGGAGTCCCTCCCGCGCGCCGCGGCGAACCATCGCACGCATCTCGCGTCGCATGTCCTCCATGCCTGCCCCATTCCCTTCCTGCAGGAGTCCCCATCCGGGCTCCGAAACCCCAGCCGAGGTGGTCTCGTTGAGCAGTCAGCCGCTTGCGACCGGGGCGCTGCGCTGGACCCTCGACCCGTCGGAGCTCGGCTTCGAAACGACTTCCCAGTTCGACACGAGAGAGGAACTCGTCGGTCAGCCGCGCGCGGAGGAAGCGATGACGCTCGCGCTCACCCTGCGGCAGCACGGATACCATATCTACCTTTCGGGACCTACGGGCACCGGGCGTACGACCTATGCGCGCCGCCGCCTGCGGGAGGCCGCGGCCGAACTCGCGCCGGCGGAGGACTGGCTCTACCTGCCGAACTTCGCCGTCCCCTCTTCGCCGCAGGCCGTGGCCGTGCCTGCGGGCGAGGGGCTGCGCCTGCAGCAGGCCCTGCGGGACCTGCGGCGCGATCTCTCCGCGCTCCTGCCACAGGTGTTCGCCGCCGACGAGTACACCGCCGCAAGGGACGGCGCGGTCGAGGAACTGACACGCCGCACCGACGAGGAGTTCTCGAGCTTCCAGCGCGAGGCGCAGGCGCTCGGCTTCGCCGTCGCGCCTGGGCCGACCGGGCTCGCCACGACGCCCTTGCAGGATGGAGCGCCGCTCTCACCCGAAGAGGTCGCGGCGCTTCCCCTGGCGCGCAGGGAGGAGCTCGAGCGTGCGGCGCAGCACGTGCAGCGGCTCGGCGAGGCGTTCGTGCGGCGGGCGCGCGAGCTGCAGCAGGAGTCGACGGAAAAGCTGCAGGACCTCTACCGCAACGTCGCCTCCTACGCCTGCGCGCCGCTCTTCGAGCGTCTGGAGCAGGCGTTCCCCCACTCGGCGCTGCTCGCCCATCTGCACGACCTCTACCGCAGGATCCCCGAGTGGCTGCCTCTGTTCGTGCCGCAGGGCGAGCACCCGGTGCCCGAGGACCCCGGCTGGTTCCAGGTGAATGCCTTCGTCGTGCGCTCGCCAGGGGAAGTGCCGGTCGTCTTCGAGCCGAATCCCTCCTACTACAACCTGATGGGCAGCATCGCCTACGAGGCGGCGCCAAGCGGCGGGCTGCGCACGGGCTTCACGTTGATCCGGCCCGGCGCCCTGCACCGGGCGAACGGTGGCTTCCTGCTTCTGCCGGCCCGTGAACTCGTCACGAACCCGCTCGCGTACCAGGGACTCAAGCGCGCCCTCTTGCACCGGCAGGCGCGCATCGAGAACATGGGCCAGGAGGAGCGCGCGACTCCGACCCTGGGGCTCGAACCCGCACCGATCCCGCTCGACGTCCAGGTGGTGCTGGTGGGTCCGGAAGCGGCCTACCACGAGCTGCGCCAGATGGATGAGCAGTTCCGCAAGCTCTTCAAGGTGCGCGTCGACTTCGCGCCGGACATGCCGAACAGCGCGGAGAACCGTGCGGCGCTCATGCGGTTCCTCGCCGGCCTGCAAAAGTCCCACGGTCTCCTTCCCTTCGCGGCGTCGGGGGTCGCCCGCCTCATGGAGGAGGCGGCGCGCCTTGCAGGCGGGCAGCGGCGGCTCTCGACGCGGATGGCGGCGATCATCGAACTCGCCGTGGAGGCGCAGGGCGCGGCGGAGCGCGAGGGCGCCGCCGCGATCGCCGGGGATCACGTCCTTTCCGCGCTCGCGGGACGCGCGCGGCGCGGCGGCCTCTACGAGGAGCGCATGCGCGAGCTGATCGCGCTTGGGACGATCCGGATCGAGACGCGCGGCGCGCGGGTCGGGCAGGTGAACGGTCTCACGGTGCTGACGCAGGGCGAGCGGGCCTTCGGACTCCCGGCGCG
Source organism: Bacillota bacterium (assembly GCA_021792885.1). Taxonomy (GTDB): domain Bacteria; phylum Bacillota; class Sulfobacillia; order JAJZYS01; family JAJYTV01; genus JAJYTV01. Next base: position 296 of record JAJYTV010000345.1, on the reverse strand, counting down.
GATCACCGCCCGCACCTACGCGGGCAGCGCGGGCGTCATAGACATCGAGCGCGAGATCCAGCTCTCGGGCCCGATCCACTCCAAGGGCGTCCTGACCCTCTCGGGCTACCTCGGCTGGCGGTTTGGGCGCAGCGCGCCGCTCGCGCTCTCTGCGAGCCTGACCATCGAGCAGAACTACGGGGGGATCGAGGGCGACTCCGCATCTTCCACGGAGCTCTACGCCATCCTCTCCGATCTCGCGGACCTGCCGGTGCGCCAGGACATCGCCTGTCAGGAGTTCGATGCCCTGCTCGATC
>JAJYTV010000344.1 GCA_021792885.1 Bacillota bacterium | reverse complement strand
ATTTTGGTGCACTGAAGGCACGGTTCAGACGTTACGTAGATCGTCGCGCCATCGGTCGACACGCCGTGTGCGGCCGCCTGCAGCAGCGCGTTCTGCTCCGCGTGCAGTGTGCGCACGCAATGTCCGGCGACGATGAGACAGCCGACGTCGAGGCAGTGCGGCAGTCCCTCGGGGGCGCCGTTGTAGCCGGTCGCGAGGATGCGCTTGTCCTTCACCAGCACGGCGCCGACCGACCGGCGCAAACAGGTCGAGCGGTCGCTCGCCGCGTCGGCGATGCGCAGGAAGTAGGCATCCCAACTCGGCCTCGTGCGGCTCATCGCGACGTCCCCTCCGGGTAGTGCGCCCTCGGCCCGCCGATCAGCGGCGGCCGCGTCCGCGCCGCCACGACGTGCGCCGCCCCGATCCTCTGCGTCGACAGGCGGACCGGTACCGCGACCGGCCGCAGGTGCATGCCGATCAGCGTGTCGCCGATGTCGATTCCTGCGTCCGCGGCAAGCGACGCGACGAGGCATGCCTCCTCGCCGAGCGCGGCGTAGTGTGCCGCCGCGAGAGCGCCGCCGGCGCCGGGCACCGGCACGGCGGTCACTTCCTGCAGGCCGCGCGCGCGGGCGACGGAGCGCCGCACGACAAGGGCGCGGTTGAGGTGCTCGCAGCATTGCACCGCCAGCTCCACGCCCGCCTCCGCGGCGGCCTGCGCGAGTCCCGCCCGCACCTCTTCGCCCACCGCCAGGGCGGAGGCGCTGCCGATCCTTTGCCCCTGCACCTCGCTCGTCGACCCGCCGACCAGCACGAGGTCTCCAATGCCAAGCCGGGCGATCTGCACGAGTTCCTCGAGGGCCGTCTTCGCTGCCTCCTGCAACCCTTCCATCACGCGGCGGCGCGTGCCGCCATTCCCTCCCGCATCAGGGATTGTCGAGATCCATGGCGGTGATCTTCGCAACGCGGCGGGCATGGCGTCCCGCCTCGAACTCCGTGCGCAAGAAGCGCAGCGCAGCCTCCCGGGCGAGTTCGGGGCCCGTCAGGCGGGCGCCGAGGCAGAGGACGTTCGCGTCGTTGTGTCTCCTTGAGAGTTCTGCCGCGAGCCCTTCCCCGGCGAGCGCCGCGCGCACGCCGACGATCTTGTTCGCCGCGATCGACATGCCGATCCCCGTGCCGCAGATCAGTATGCCGGCGCCCATCTCGCCGCTCGCGACGGCGCGGCCGACCGTCTGCGCAAAGTCCGGGTAGTCGCAGCTTTCCGCACTGTCCGTACCGTAGTCGAGGGCAGGGATCCCGGCCTGGCGGAGCGCCGAGAGCACCTCCCGCTTCAAGATCAGTCCCGCGTGGTCGGACCCGAGGCCGACCGCCTGCAAGAAGAGCCAGCCGCTGCGCTGCTCGGCAGCGCGCAGGAGTTCCGCCACCTGGTTCGCCATGCCGCGGTAGGCCGCGTCTCCCTGTCCGATCGGGTCGTCGACGTCCTGGTCGGGGTGGCCTGCATACTCACCCAGGCTGAGGATGCGGTCCGCCGCCTGCGGGAAGCGGCGGCGCGCCTCCTCGGCGAGCTGGCGCGTCATGCAAAGGCCGATGGCGCCGCCTGCAAAGAGTTCGTTGCGCGCAGCCTGGGCGCGGTGGCTTTCGAGTTCGAGGCCGCGCTCGCGCGCGATCGCACGCGCGCTTTCTGCCGCGGGACTGCCTTCGTGCGCCGCGAGCCCCGCCGAGAGAACGTCCGCCTCCGGCCTGCGCGCGCGCAGGATCGCGGCCGCGAGTGGGCTGCGACAGGTGTTGCCGCTGCAAAGGAACACGACGCGCTGCACCGTCATCCTTCCTCCCTCGAGGGCACCGTCCGCATCTCGCCGCCGGCCGCCCGCACCATGCGGTCCCGCACCCCCGCCGCTGCGGGCGAAGGCGGGGGGAGCACGGCGACGACGGGCGCACGGCTACGCTCGGCCGCGACCAGGGTGGCGTAGAGCGCTTGCTGCAAGGCGGCGAGGTCCCCCGCCAGGAGGCCCTTCGCGCCCGGCGGCGCCGTATCCGCAAGGCCAATGTACCAAGAACCCGGCCGTGCAGAAAGGGCGCGCTCCACGGCAGCGGCCGGCTCGCCGTCGTCCAGCAGGACGACCTCGACCTCCGGCGCATAGTGCCGGTAGCGCGTGCCGGGCGACCGTGCGGACCCTTGCGCCGCGCCGACTTCCTCTCCGAGCGCCTGCGCGATCTCGGCGGACGAGATGCCGCCCGGGCGCAGCACCTGCGCCCTCTCGTGCGTCAGGTCGAGCACAGTCGACTCGATTCCTACCTCCGCCAGCGGCCCCTCGATCACCGCCTCGATCCGTCCCTGCATCTCCTCGTAGACGGCCTGCGCCGACGTCGGGCTTGGCCTACCGGAACGGTTCGCCGAAGGGGCGGCGATGGGGCGCCCCGCCGCCGCGATCAGCGCGAGCGCCGCATCCTGGCTCGGCATGCGGAGCGCCAAGGTCGGCGCGCCGAAGAGGCCCCGTCCGGGCAGAACGAGCGTCAGGGGGCCTGGCCAGAAGCGGCGCGCAAGCGCCCTCGCGCGCGCGTTCGCCACCGCCCATTCGTCGATCGCGTCCGCTCCCGCCACGTGCACGATCAGGGGGTTGTCCGCAGGTCGGCCCTTCGCTGCGTAGACGCGCGCCACAGCGGTCGGGTCCTGGGCGTTCGCGCCGAGGCCGTAGACCGTTTCCGTGGGGAATGCGACGAGTGCCCCCGCGCGCAAGAGCGCCGCCGCTCGCGCGATGCCGGCGGGGTCCGCCGCAAGGCGCAGCGTCAGCATGGCACCCGCCCCCCCACGACGCGCAGGATCCCCGCAAGGTCCTGCTGTGCGAAGCATTCCGCAAACCCGCCTCGCGCGAGGATGTCGAGGGCCGCCTCGCTCTGCCCCGCGCCGATCTCGAGGATCAGCCAGCCGCCTGCGCGCAGGTGGGCAGGCGCAAAGCGCGCAAGCCGCCGCACCACCGCAAGACCGTC
>JAJYTV010000343.1 GCA_021792885.1 Bacillota bacterium | reverse complement strand
GCGACATGCCTCACGCGCCGCGTTCACGGGCTCGTATGACCGCGCGGAACGCTGGCAGGAGGAGAAGGTGCCGCCGGCGCCGGAGTATGGCCGGCGCATCGAAGATTCGACGGCGACCCTCGTGTCGGAGCTCACCGAACAGGACGATGTGCTGCTGAACCTGAGCTTCATCCGCTCCTGGGACGACTACACCTTCGAGCATTCGGTCCAGGTCGCGATCCTCTCCGTGCTGATCGGCAAGCACCTGGGCCTCGACGAGGACAGCTTGCACCGCCTGGGCGTCGGCGCGATGCTGCACGACATCGGCAAGGCGATGGTCCCGCGCGAGATCTTGCGCAAGCCGGGGCGCCTGACGGACGAGGAGTACGAGATCATGCGCCAGCATCCGCAGCTGGGCTGGGAGTTCCTGCACGAGGGCTTCCCGCAGATCATGCCCACCTCGTCGGTCGTGGCCCTGCAGCACCACGAGCGCAACGACGGCTCGGGCTACCCGTTCGGGCGCCAGGGGCACGAGATCTACCTCTTCTCGCAGATCGTGGCAGCGGCCGACGTCTTCGATGCGGTCCGCGCGCAGCGCGTCTACCGCTCAGATTACAGCCCGCAGCAGGTGCACGAGATCATGCGCAAGGAGGCGGGCGTGCGCCTGCATGCAAGCGCCGTCGAGATCCTCCTGCGCCGCGTCGCGCTCGTGCCGCAGGGCAGCATCGTCCAGCTCTCGAACGGCCATTACGGCATGGCAGTCGCGCTGCGCAGGGACGCCGTGCTGCAGCCGATCGTCCGCGTGGTGGCTGATGAGACGGGCCATCCGCTGGACCGGCGCGACGTCGACCTCCAGGAGGAAAACCTGACGGTGGCGCGGCTGCTCGACGGATGGCCGAAGGAGGTCCTCGCGCTGGCGCGCGCTTAGGGCGTGGTCGTCAGGGAGGTCGGGACGCGCCAGACCAAGACGCCGGTCGGCGACGCCGCGATCGGCGGCCCGAACGTGCTGTTGAGCGCGAGCAGGGAGGATTGGGGCAGGGTCGTCAGCCCGTAGGACGGGCGCGGGATGAACACGACGCGCCGAACGTGCAGCGGCAGGAGATCGGCGTCGATCGCCGCCTGGTAGACCTGCGGCGTCAGGTTTGGGTTCAGGAGGGTGAGCACCCCGCCCAGCTGCTGTGTGCGCAGCGGCGCGTTGTTGTTGTGGCCATAGACGTTTGCGACCGGGAAGGCGTAGTCGCCGGCCTGGAGTTCCTGCATCACCTCGGGGAAGGCCGTCGTCAGGACGTAGGTCGGCTTCCCCGCGAGCACCTTCGTCACCGGCGCGTTGCGGGCGAAAGACGCCGTCGTCACGGGCAGCAGGCTGTTCTGGAACGGGATGATCGGCATCCAGGTGAGGAAGACGAGCGCGAGGCCCCAGAGCGGCCTGCGCGACGTGCTCTGCGGGTGCTGCAGCCAGTCCTCGAGCGCCAGCAGCATGAGCACGACGACGGCGAGGTCGACGTAGAGCATCAAGCGATCGGGCAGGAGGTCCTTGACGAAGGGAACGTGCTCGAAGACCAGCCACGGCAGAGGCAGCGGCGTCGCGACCCCGGCGACGTGCATGTGGCTGCCCAGAGAGAACACGAGCATGATGCCGGCGCTCCAGACGAGGAGTTTCGCGATCTGCCGCTGCCATAGCCGCCGGGCCGCCCATGCGATCAGCAGGATCGCGGGGATGCCGAGGTAGCCGTTGTCCTCCGCGTAGTTGCCCGTGAACCAGTGCGCCGGATCGACGTAGGGGATCTGCACGAGGAAGGCGTGCGTCGGCAGAATAAGGTTCAACATGTCCGTCACGTAGGTGTTCGTCGGCTGCACGGCGCTGAAGACGCGCAGGGGTCCGAGCAGCATCTCGTAGAGGCCTGGTCCTGCGAGCAGGAGGAAGACGGCGGCGGCCGAGATCGCGAAGGATGGCCAGACCCTCGCGAGTGCCTGGCGCAGGGCGCGCCGGGCGACGAAGTACGACGTCGCGAGACCGAGCACCAAGACGAGCGCGGCGCTCACGAGCACCTCGATCAGCGTGTAGAACTGGACGGCGGCGACGAAGCCGAACAGCCCGCCGAAGAGCGCGGGATGGCGGATCGCTCCCTGCGCGGCGAGCGTAAGCAGCAGGATGCCGGCGAGCAGCGGCGCCGTCGTGATCAGGCTGATGTGCGAGAGCGCTTGGGTGGTGATGTAGGGCAGCATGGCCACGAGCGCCCCGCCGGCGATCGCCAGAGACTGGCGCACCCCGAATCTCCCGAGCAGCTGCTGCGCCAGCAGGCCCGAGGCGAGGAAGTTCACGAGGAACCAGACGTTGTAGGTCGCGGTCGAGCCGATCCAAGGGACGAGCGGGCCGAAGACCAGCGCCTCGAAGACGATCGAGGTGTTCCACATGAGGTTCATGCCGCGCGGGAAGTTCATCAGGTGCGTGAGGAACGGGTTGTGGCCCGTGAGGACGGCATGCCAGAACAGGCCGAGGTACCACATGTACTGCTCGGCATCGCCCGGGAACCCCGGGAAGGAGCCGGTCGGATCGATCAGCGAGTGGCTGAGGAAGAGCATGCCGATCACGAGGTAGGCGAGCAGGCCGAGCCCCACACCGTAGCTCGTCGCATGCACCTGCGAGAGTTCGCGGCGATGCGCGGCCGACGGTGCGAGGCGGCTGCCGAGGGGATGCCCTGCGATCACCTGCGCGCAGTTGCGCAGCGCCCTGGTCGCACGCAGGGGCATGGCAGGTCTTGCGGAGGAAGCTCTCTCCACGCCGCCTTAACCCCGCAGCCAGCGCGACAGCATGCTGCGCGCGAAGCGGTAGCCGTACACGAAATCGTTGCCCTTCTTGCTCTGACCGGCGATGCGGCGCTGCACGGTGATCGGCGCCTCCGCGATGCGCAGTCCCAGGCGGCGGACCAGCATGATCGTCTCCGCCGTGTGGTACTGGCTCTCCGAGGTCTCCAGATGGCGCAGGCGGT
>JAJYTV010000342.1 GCA_021792885.1 Bacillota bacterium | reverse complement strand
ACGCACGTCTTCATCCACGATCCGACGCGCGGCTACGGCACCTTCGCCGTGTGGATGTACGAAGATCTCGTGTCGCGGGGAGCGCATGCGGCAATCGTTCGACACGGGACGCCGTGGCAGCACCTACAGGCGGGCGCGTCCTGATCTACGAGGCCCGTCCCGGCGCGTCTTCCCGCCGCACCCTGCGGGCTGCGGCAGGAAGCGCGCCGAACGGCGTTTTCGGGTGCGTCGCGCGAATGCTGGCATACGGTTTGGTATTTCTGGAGAAGGGAGGGCTTACAGGGCGTCGAACCCACAGAGCAGGGAGGAGAAGGAGGATGCCACTTGTCTAAAGTCCGTGTCCTGCTCGCGGACGACAACAAGGAGTTTTGTCAGTTGGTGGGCGAGTTCATGTCGCGCCAGTCCGACCTCGAGCTTGTCGGGGTCGCGGAGAATGGCGTCGAGGTGCTCGAGCTCATCAACCAGCAGCGCCCCGACGTGTTGATCCTCGATGTGATCATGCCGCACCTGGACGGGATCGGAGTGCTGGAGCGCCTGTCGCGCGAGCAGCGGGAGGGCCGCCCCAAGGTGATCACCCTCACCGCCTTCGGACAGGAATCATTGACCCAACGCATGCATGCATTGGGTTCCGACTATTATATTCTGAAGCCGTTCAGCCTGGACGTCCTCGCCCAGCGCGTGCGCCAGCTCGTGAGCGCGCCGGAAGCCGCGGGCACGATTGCGAGCCCCTCTGTGACAGCCCGCCCGATGGACATCGAGGTCACGCGGATCATCCACGAGGTTGGCATTCCGGCCCACATCAAGGGCTACCTCTACCTCCGCGAGGCGATCCTGATGGTCATCGACGACGTGGAACTCCTCTCCCTCGTGACGAAGGAGCTCTACCCGTCCGTCGCCCGCAAGTACAAGACGACGCCAAGCCGCGTCGAGCGGGCGATTCGCCACGCCATCGAGGTGGCGTGGAACCGCGGCAATCTGACCGCCATCCATAAGATCTTCAGTCACACGGTGAGCAAGGAGCGGGGCAAGCCGACGAACTCCGAATTCATCGCAATGGTTGCCGACAAACTCCGAATGGAATCCCGCGCCAGCTGAGATTTGCGGCCGCCCGGCAGGGCGGCCGCTTCTTGTTTGCGGCGTCAACGGCAGGATGACCGGCTTCGGATGGCCACTGGTTCATCTTGCGCCGCAGCGAGTTGAGCGGCGCGTACGCTGGTGGTACGATTGGGCGGGTCTTCCGAAGAGCGGTCTGGTTGGGGCATGTTCCCGCGCGCCCCAAGGCGCAGAGACGCCGTCGACCGCGATCGCCCGCGCCCAAGGCAGGGAGACCGGTTGGGCTGGAGGTCCTGCGTGAGAGTCACGTATGCGCGTCTGTTGCCGTACGAGGCAGAGATCTGGCAGGCAGGGTTCCATTGGCGCGGTGAACCGGACGCGCTCCCCATCGCGCTTGCGGAGTGCGGCGCAACCCGCGTGATCGTTCCGGCTGTCGCGCAGCGCGATGCGCGCAGCATGATGCGCGGCGCGTTTGAGATCACGCCGCGCCTGCTCACGCTGCGGCGGCTTCCGCCTGCCGCGGCGGTGGTCGGCATGCCCGGACTCAAGAGGCTGGCGCCGCCGCACTGCGAGGGAGAACTGCTCGCGTGCGCGGCAGAAGGCGCGCGGCGCGCCGTTCTCCTGCTGCTTGGCCCCGAGACGGTCGGGTGGGGCGTGCGACGGGGAAGGCTGCAGGATGCCTTCCGCAGCCTGGACGAGGAGGCGATCGGTGGACGGACGACCGGCGCCGTGCCGGCGCGCGGCGCGATCGAGCGCATGCTAAGTCAGAAGGACGCGTTCGCGCACGAGCTCTTCACTGCGGCGGGGCTTGCCGCGGGCACTGATCGCGCGGCCTACCACCACCGCCTGCGTCAGGCGGTAGGCCGGCTCGCGGCGGCGCTCGGCGGCCCGCCGGACGGGATCTGGCTCGGCGGGGACGACGCGCTCTGCAAGGGTGCGGAGGCGCTGCTTTCCGACCTCGCTCCCGTGGTGCAGACCGGCATCGCGTGGGGCATCGCGGCCTGGGCACAGGCCGAGGAGAAGGGATAAGAACATGGGCTATCGCAACTTCGAGGAACTCCTGCGCGACGTACCCCCGCAGCGGGTGCGGATCGCGGTGGCCGCTGCCGGAGATGTCGAGGTCATGTCCGCCATCAAGGAGGCGGAGGATCGCGGCTGGGTGGAGGCCATCCTGGTGGGAGACCTGGGCCGGATCGCGGAGGCGGCGCAGCAGGTGGGCTATCGCCTGCCGCCACCCGAGCGGCTTGTGGCCGAAGCGGACGAGCGCGCAGCCGCACGCGCGGCGGTGAAGCTCGTGCAGGCCGATCGGGCCGACATGCTGATGAAGGGTCTGATCGAAACCTCCGACTTCCTGCGCGCGATTCTCGACCGGGATCACGGTCTGCGGACCGGCCGCAAGATCTCGCATCTTGCGGTGCTGGAGGACCCCCTGCACAAGCGCCTCTACTTTCTCACGGATGCGGCCGTGAACGTGCAGCCGGACCTCCTGACGAAGCTCGAGATCGTGCGCAACGCGGTGGAGGCACTGCACGCGCTCGGCATCGAGCGGCCTCGCGGCGCCGCGCTGGCCGCCGTGGAACTCGTGGACCCGGCGATGCCGGCGACCGTCGACGCCGCGAACCTCAGCAAGATGAGCGAGCGCGGACAACTGCCGCAGTGCATCATCGACGGCCCGCTCGCGCTCGACAACGCGATCTCGGCCGAGGCGGCGGAGCACAAGGGCATCACGAGTGCGGTCGCTGGCCACCCGGATCTCCTGATCGTCCCCGACATCGAGGCGGGGAACATCCTCTACAAGGCGTTCACCTACTTCCAGGGCGCGCGCACCGCTGGCATCCTGCTTGGCGCGCGCTGCCCGATCGTGCTCACCTCGCGCGCCGACCCGCCGGAGGCGAAGCTCCTCTCGATCGGCCTCGGCA
>JAJYTV010000341.1 GCA_021792885.1 Bacillota bacterium | reverse complement strand
CGCACCGAGGGTGGCGTACTCGGGATCTGCGCGGTTCGGGTCGGTGACGACGCGGCGCCAGGACTTCGACGCGTCGAGGGTCAGGGCGACCGGTGTGCGCACGTTCCAGAGCACGTAGCGGGCGCTTGGGTCCTCCTGGCGCAGGTAGGTCAGCACCGACTCCCTGCCCTGCGTGACCGCGACGTACTGCGGCCACCAGCTGCGCTGCAGCCAGAGGTTGTCCCGCCCGTCGAGGTACGGCTGGACGCCGTACGCCTCAAGCGTCGAGCCGATCGGGTACCAGTTGAAGACGTTCTGGGCGTGGTGCGCCTTGAGCCAGGCGAAGGCCTGCGCCGGGTAGCGAACGGGGAAGACCGGGCCGCGCACGAGGGGCAGCGCGAGGAGGAGCGTCATCAGCACGCCGAGCGCGAGCGATCGCCATGCCGCGGGCCGCTCGTCAGGCGCCCCCCGCAGGGTGAGCCGCGGCGGCAGATAGTCCGGTGCGCGCAGCGCGAGCAGGATCATCAGGTAAGGCAGAAACCGCACCGCGTAGAGCATCGCGGCAGCGCTGCCGAGGAGCAGCACCGCATCCGCGTGGCGGCGCGCGCGAAACTGCGCGGGCAACAGGAAGCCGAGACCGAGCAGGAGCGCCGCGAGGGTTGGCCAGGTCCAGGGCGAGTGGAAGCTCGGCGAGGCCCACTCGAGGATGGTGTTGAGGTTCCCCGAAGACCCGACGTGCCCGAAGTTCGAGAATGTGCCGGCGAGGCCGCCCGGATGCACCGCCAACAGCACGACCGACAGGAAGAGCGGCCCGACGAGGGCGCGCCGCTCTGGCCGCGGCGCAAACAGGAGTTCGAGCGCAAGGACGAGCGGCAGGAGGACCACGGAACCGTGCAGGTTCGTCCACGGAAGGCTCGTCAGCGCGGCGATCCAGAGGAGCCGCCGGTCGCCCTCGCGCCACCGCCCGACGGCGTAGAGGGCGAACGCGAAGAGGAGATAGGAGAAGAGCTGCGGCCGGGGGCTCATCCCCTCCATCAGGGTGAGCGCCGCGGCCGTCGGCCAGAGAACGTCCCAGTACGGGCCGAGCCGCTTCGCCGATACGGCGAGCAGTAGCGCGGTGAGGGCCAGGACGGGCAAGAGCCCGAGGTAGACGCCGAGCGGTCCGAGGGCGCGGAAGAAGACGCCCGCATAGAGCGCGTAGAGCCACTCCGCGTTCGACCAGGCCGCACCGTACATCGCGCGGCTCAGGTAGTTGTGCAGCGGGATCTGGCCGTGGCGCAGGATCCAAAGGCCGTTCGACACGTCCCAGCCGATGTCGCCGAGGAAGCCGTGCGCGGAGAGCGCCGCGGCGAGGACCAGGAACGCGGCCAGCGCGCCGAGGAGGAAGGAGCTGGCCGCGCGCGGCGGCGTCCCTTCCGCCCGGCGCGCCGGCGGACGACCGGATGAGGTCTGCAAGCTAGCCGTTCGGCTGGCCGACGCGGCTTCGGACTTCACGCCGCAGGACCTTTCCCGTCGCTCCGATCGGCAGCTCCGGCCAGACGAGGATGCGGCGAGGGCGCTTGTAGTCGGCAAGGCTTGCATTGCAGATATCCTGGAGCGCCTCGACGGGGACTTCCTGCCCTTCGCGCGGGGCGACGACGGCCACGACCTCCTCGCCGCGGCGCGTGTCCGGGATGCCGACGACGGCCGCCATGGCGACGGAGGGGTGGCGCGTCAGGACGTCCTCCACCTCGGTCGGGTAGACGTTCTCGCCTGAGGTGATGATCATGTCGGTCTTGCGGTCGACGAGGAAGAGGTAGCCGCGCTCGTCCCGGTAGGCGAGATCGCCGACGCCGAGGTACGGCCCCTTGAAGGCCTTGTCGGTCGCCTCGGGATCCTTGTAGTAGGCGGTCATCAGCGTGGGGCCCGCGCAGTGCAGCTCCCCGACCTCCCCCTGCTCCACCTCGCGGCCGGAGTCGTTCAGAAGGTGCACGCTCTGGGCGAGCGAGGGCATACCGATCGACCCGATCACGCCGCCGAGGCGGTGCTTGATCGCCGTGACGGCACCGAGCTCGGTGGCGCCGTAGATGTCGGCCAGCACGGCCCGCGGGAAGCCCTTCAGGACGCGGTCGCGCAGAGTCGTCTGCAGCGGCGCGGAGCTCGTGATGATCACGCGCAGCTGTTCGGGGTCGACGAGGCCCTTCTCGGCGGCATCCGCGAGGAAGGTGAGCAGCGTCGGCACGAACATCGAGTAGGTGGCGCGGTGGCGGTTGATCTCCTCGACCACGTGCACCGGGTGGAAGACCTTGTGGTGGTAGAGTGCGATCGTCGCTCCCAGCGCGAGCGAGAGCGAGACGAGCCAGAGCGAGTTGACGTGGAACATCGGCAGGATCGCAAGGCCCGTGTCCTCGGGGGTGATGCCGAGGTCGGTGGCCATCAGCAGGGCGATCATCAGGTTGCTGCGGTGGGAGCGCAGGGCGCCCTTCGGCTTGCCCGTCGTGCCGGAGGTGTAGACGAGCACCCAGGGGTCCTCCTCGCCCACCTCGATCTTCGGGTCGGTCTTGGGCTGCCGGTCGCGCAGGGCGGCATAGAGCGGCACGCCCTCCGGTCCCGGCTCCACGCTGAGCACCTTCTCGAGCGCGCCGGCAGGCTTCATGCCTGCGGCGAAGGCCGCCTGCAGCAAGGGACCGTAGCCGATCAGCACGCGGCTGTCGGAGTGTCCCAGCACGTAGGCCATCTCGGCGGGCGCGAGGCGCAGGTTGATCGGTACGGCGACCGCGCCCATACGGGCGCAGGCGAAGTAGAGTTCGGCGTACTCGAGCGAGTTCGGCAGCAGGATCGCGACATGATCGCCCTTGCGCATCCCGAGCGCCAGGAGGAGGTTCGCCGCCTGGTTCACGCGGTCATTGAACTCGCCGTAGGTGAGGCTCTCCTCGTCGAAGACGAGGGCAGCCTTGTCCCGGTAGCGCAGCGCGTTGGTCGCGAGCGCCTCGCCCATGGTGAGCATCCGCTATAGATCG
>JAJYTV010000340.1 GCA_021792885.1 Bacillota bacterium | reverse complement strand
CGCGCTGCGCCAAGTCCCGAAACGGCGCCCGGCGCCTCGGCTCCTCCCAGCACCAGCGGTGCGAAGAAGGCGCTGACGCGGTCGACGAGCCCTGCGTCGAAGAGGCTGCCGAGCACCTTGGGCCCGCCCTCTGCCAGGACAGAGAGGACGGAGCGCCGGCCGAGCTCCGCGAGGACGTCTCCGAGAGGCAAAGGCGACCCGCCCCCGAAGAAGACGAGCTCCGCGCCGCGCTCCTCGAGCGCCTGCCGGCGCGCAGGCGGCGCATCCTCGGAGGCGCAGATCAAGGTGCCGCCGGGCGCGGACAGGAGGCGCGCCTCGGGGGGCGTGCGCAGCATGCCGTCGAGGACGACGCGCAGGGGATGCTCTCCGGGGGCGTCGCGCACCGTGAGCTGCGGGTCATCCTGCAGCACAGTGCCGATGCCGACGAGCACGGCGTCATGCGCCGCGCGCAGCGCGTGCACCGTACGGCGCGCCTCGGACCCTGTGATGTAGAGGCTTTCCCCGGTACGCGCCGCGGCATGTCCACAGAGCGCAGCCGCCCATTTCGCGGTGACGAGGGGACGCCCCGTGCGCCGCCAGGTGAAGTAGGGGAGGTTCATCTCCTCCGCCTGCTCCGCCTCGAGCCCGACCGTCACGTCGATGCCCGCGGCTTTGAGCTCGGCGATTCCCTTGCCCTGTTCCGCCGGATTCGGGTCCTCGATCGCGGCGATCACCCTAGAGACGCCGGCGCCGACCAACGCCGCAGTGCAGGGCGGGGTGCGGCCGTAGTGGCGGCATGGTTCGAGCGTCACGTAGAGCGTCGCGCCGCGCGCGCGCTCACCCGCCTCCCTGAGCGCTTCGATCTCCGCATGTGCCGTGCCGGGGCCGCGGTGGAAGCCGCGGCCGACCACCTCGCCATCGCGCACGAGCACGGCGCCGACGCGCGGATTCGGCGACAGGCGGCCCTCGGCGGCCCTCGCGAGTTCGAGCGCGGCGCGCATGTGGCGCAGGTCCTCCGTAGACAAGAGACCACCCCTCCGCAGAAAACAACAAAGACCCAAGGAAACTCCTTGGGTCCTAGGGCACAACGTCCCAAAGCCCCTTCTTCCATCCCGACTCTAACGGTCGGCTCCGGGATCTCACCGGATCGGCCCCAGTCGCCTGGGGTTCGCGGGCTCGCCTTGCGGCATCACCGCCGGTACGGAATTGCACCGGACCCTGAAGGAGGATATGGCACCTATGCGTTTGGTGCCGTCATCCTACCACGTCTATGCGGGAGCGGCAAGGACGCATGGGCATCGCGGGCCAAGCCGCGCGAGAGGATTCGGGCGGGGCGGCGGGAAACCAGGAGGCATCTTAGGGAGGTCTTCGTCTCGATAGAGAGATCGCATGTGGAGATTTACCGCGTGATCCTGCCGGTCACCGACATCGAGCGGGCGGCGCGCTTCTATGCCGCGGTTCTGGAGATCCCGGGCGAGCGCGTCTCGCCCGGCAGGCACTACTTCGATTGCGGCGGGACGATCCTCGCCTGCTATGACCCGGCAGCGGATGGCGACGCCGTCGGGGAAGGCTGGCGGCCCCACTCGAAGCAGTATCTCTACTTCGCTGCCCAAGATCTCGAGTCTTGCGCTGCGCGCGTCGCCGCCGCTGGCGGTCAGGACGTCACAGAGATCCGGGATTGTCCTTGGGGCGAGCGGGCTTTCTATGCGCTCGACCCATTTGCCAACCCGATCTGCTTCGTCGCGGCATCGACGGAGTTCAGAGGCGGTGGATTCTTCCGGTAGATCGCCGGCACCCATATCGCGATCCAGCCGGTATCTGCAGGAGCAAGGGATTCCGGCTCACGCGTGCTCGAACCGCACCTCCGGCGCGAGCGACAGCTGGCGCGCCACCTTGGCGACACGCCGCCCGAGGAAGATCGCCGCCCGCTCCTCCTGTTCGCTCATGCCCTGGTTCGAATGGGGTCCGCTGAGCTGCGTCGCGCCGTAGGGAGACGCGGCGTGGAAATAGCTCTCCTCGCCGTAACCCGGCGGGCAGATCAGCAGCCCGTGGTGCATCATCGGCAGGAGCATCGACCAGATCGTCATCTCCTGCCCGCCGTGCGGCGTCGACGTGCTGCAGAAGGCGGCGCCCACCTTGCCGTAGAGAGCGCGCCGCTGCCACAGGTCGCCCGTCCGGTCCCAGAGCGCCTTGAGCCCGTGGGTCATCACGCCGAAGCGCGTCGGGGAACCGGTGACGATCGCGCTAGACGCCTCGAGGTCCGCAAGCGAGCAGGTCTCGATCGGCTCAAGCTGCGCCTGGACCCGCTCGTAGCGCTCGCCGCCCGGCACGATCGACTCCCGCTCGGAGAGCGTGACCCGCCGCGTGACGGGCTCGCAGCCCTCCACCATCTTCACACCGTGCGCCACCTGGAAGGCGAGATTCATCGTGTGGCCGAGGCGCGTATCGAAGACGACCAGCACCTGAACAGGCTCTGCCATGCGAACACCCCCAAGGGCGAGCGTCCCTCGGCGGCAGAGGCTTCATGCGGGCTGCTGCCCGCGTGCGCCTCCTTCGCCCAGCACCGCCGACGCGTACTGGCGCAACCGGCGCGCCGCGCGCCCGAAGACCGACGCCGCGGGGTAGTCGCCTTCGCCTTCCGCGCCAGCAGCAACGCCTGTCAGGAGTTCGATGCCCTGCTCGATCGTGTCGATCGCGTAGACGTGGAACGTTCCCGCCGCGACCGCGGCGAAGACCTCTTCGGAGAGCATCAGGTCCTCGACGTTCTGGCGCGGCACCATGCAGCCCTGCGTGCCAGTCAGGCCCTGCGCCGCGCAGACGGCGAAGAACCCTTCGATCTTCTCGTTCACGCCGCCGATCGGCTGGATGAGGCCGTTCTGGTCCACCGAGCCGGTCACGGCGATGTCCTGGCGCACCGGCAGGTCCGCGAGATCGGAGAGGATGGCGTAGAGCTCCGTGGAGGATGCGGAGTCGCCCTCGATCCCCCCGTAGTTCTGCTCGAT
>JAJYTV010000339.1 GCA_021792885.1 Bacillota bacterium | reverse complement strand
AGCGCATCTTTGCGCTGCTCGACGCGCCTTCGCCTGCCGCTTCGGCCGGAACGCGGCGCCTCCCGCCGGACGCGCCGCTCGAGATTCGCCTCTCGGGCGTGCACTGCACCTACCCTGGCGCGTCGAAAGAGGCCCTGGCGCACGTGGACCTCGCCTGGCGGGAGGGAGAGTCGCTGGCCGTCGTCGGCCCGAGCGGCGCCGGCAAGTCGACGCTGCTCCGCCTGCTGCTGCGCTTTTTGGAGCCTGCGGCGGGGGAGCTCACGGTAGACGGGGTGCCGCTGCGGGAACTGGACGTAGCCTGGTGGCGCCAGCAGATCGCTTACGTGCCGCAGGCGCCGACGCTCTTTCCGGGCACGATTGCCGGGAACATCCGCCTCGGACGGCCGCAGGCCACGATGGGGGAGGTCGAGGAGGCGGCGCGGATCGCGCGGGCGCACGATTTCATTTCCGCGCTGCCGCATGGCTATGACACCCTGCTCGGGGAGGGCGGCCTTGGACTGAGCACCGGCGAGCGGCAGCGCATCGCGCTCGCGCGCGCACTTGTGAGCCGCGCCCCCTTGCTCCTGCTGGACGAGCCGACGGCCAGCCTTGACGCCGTATCGGATGCCGAGGTATCTGCCGCTCTGGCCGAGGTGACGCACGCCAAGAGGGCTCTCATCGTCGCGCATCGGCTCTCGACCGCCGAGCGGGCCACCCGCATCGCGGTCCTCTCCGCCGGCAGCGTCGTCGAAGAGGGGACGTCCGAGGAACTGCGCCGCCGCGGAATGGTCTACCGCAGCCTGATCCGCTCCTACTACGCGCCGGCGGGGGTGAGGAGATGATGCGACTGCTTCGCTTCCTGCGCCCGCACCTCTATCTCGCGCTCCTGGCGCTCGCGCTCTCCTTCCTCGCCGTCGGAGCGCAGATCGGGCTACTCGGCACGTCGGCCTACCTGATCAGCCGCGCAGCCCTGCGGCCCTCCACGATCCTTCTGCTCATGGTACCGATCGTCGGGGTGCAGTTTTTCAGCATCGGACGCTCGTCCTTTCGCTACCTCGAACGGCTGACGTCGCACGACGTGACGTTCCGCCTGCTCTCGGATCTGCGCGTATGGTTTTACGCCCGGCTCGACGCGCGGCCGCCAGCCGATCTGGGACGTGTGCACAGCGGAGATCTCCTCAGCCGTGCCGTCCACGACATCGAAAGCCTGCAGGACTTCTACCTGCGCGCGCTTGCCCCGCCCGTCGTCCTGGTGCTGACGGTCGTGCTCGTCTTCCTCGTGGTCTGGCCGATGGCTCCCTCCATCGCCTCGGTCCTCGCGGTCCTGCTCCTCCTCGGGAGCCTGCCCGCGGTCCTGCAGCTGCGCCTCGGCCAGCGCGCCGGCGGGGAACTGCTCCGCCAGCGCGGAGCGCTCAGCGTCGCTGTCGCGGACGGTGTGCGCGGAGTATCGGAGCTCTTGGCCTGCGGTGGGGCGGACGCCTACCAGGCGAAGCTCGATGCGACGCAGGAGCGCATGCTCAGGGCGCAAGGGCGCCTGCGGCGTCAAAGCGCCATGAGCGGCGCACTGCTTGGCCTGCTCGGCAACTTCGCGATGGTGGCGGCGCTGGTGCTCGCCATCCCGCTCGTGCGGGCAGGGAGGATGCCCGGGTGGGATCTTGCGGTCGTCGCGTTCATCGCGCTTGCGGGCTTCGAGGCAGCGCAGCCGCTGTCGCAATCCTTCCAGGCGCTCGGCCAGTGCCTCGCTGCAGGCCGGCGCATCTTCGACATCATGGACCAGCCCGTATCCAGGACACCCTTGAAGGCGGCGCGGCAACCTGCCGACGCGGGGGTCGAGGTGCGGGACCTCAGCGTCCGCTACGATCCGCAGGCGGCGCCTGCACTGCGCGGCATCGACTTCGACCTGCCGCCCGGGAAGCACATCGCGGTCGTCGGGCCGAGCGGCGCCGGCAAGACGACGCTGATCGGCGCGCTCAGCGGCTTCGCTCCCGACATGACGGGATCCGTGCTCGTTGGCGGCGTGCCGATCGAAGCGGTCCAGCGAGAGGAGATCTGGGCGATGTCCGCAGTGATCGCCCAGGATACGTCGCTCTTCAATGTGAGCCTCAAGGACAACCTGCGCCTGGGACGGCCGGAGGCGTCCGACGGGGAGGTGGCGGCGGCCGCCGAGGCGGCGAGTCTGAACAGCCTCATCGCTGCGCTGCCGGAGGGGCTCGACACGCTAGTCGGCGAGCAGGGAGCACGGCTCTCGGGCGGCGAGCGCCAGCGCGTAGCGATCGCCCGTGCGATCTTGAAGGACGCACCGATCCTGCTGCTCGACGAGCCGACCGAGGGCCTGGACGCGGTCACGGAGGAAGCGGTTCTGCACGATGTCCTGCACTTCGCTGCCGGGCGATCCCTGCTCCTCGTAACCCACCGACTGATCGGCATGGAAGCCATGGACGAGATCCTGGTACTCTCCGGGGGGCGCGTCGTCGAGCGCGGCCGGCATGCAGAACTCCTTGCCGCAGGCGGCGTATACGAACAGCTCTTCCACCTGCAAAGCGACCGCCTCTGCAGCGGTTGACGGGTTTGAATCCGGCTCGATAGGCGAACAGATAGGCCGGGCTTTGACCGAACGGTCCGAAGGCAAGCAGCATGAGTGCCGGCGCGTCTGCTTACGGGTCGCCCGCACGGAAGAACCGAGTCGAGCCCTGGCCGACGATTGCGCTGCCGCCTACGATGAAGGGCCGTATTTCACCGAAGGCGCTGGGGGCGAAGCCCGCTGGTTGCGAGGCGACGTGAGAGGCGGGACTACGTACCGACACATCCGTTTACAGGAAGAGAGGAGATATCTATTCCTGGGACCTATCTTCAAAGCTGCTATAATATGGCTATGAAGGAGATATTTTCGCCAAGAGAGTTCGGTCGGTTGATCGGTCGCAAGACTGGCACCCTGCAGCGCTGGGACCGCGAGGGGATCCTCAAGGCGAAGCGAACGCCGACCAACTGCCGCTACTACACGTACGAG
>JAJYTV010000338.1 GCA_021792885.1 Bacillota bacterium | reverse complement strand
CATCTTCATCAACCAGAGCGAAGCGAACGTCTCGATGTTCGGCATCCAGGACGTCAAGGCGTACATCCTGGGCAACTAGGCGAGGCAGACCGGCAGGGAGCGCATGGGGGGAATCCCCCATGCGCTTCCTTCGTGGTTTGAACGGTGCGGTGGTGGTCCGCTAGGATTCCACGAGATATTGGCGAAACACCCCAACAGTGACAAATCCTTGTTGAGGGGGTAACGGATTGAAGGTCTCGTTCTCGGGGCTGCGGACACCGATGGCGGCGCTAGGGATCGCGGTGCTGGGCTCCTTCGCAGGCGCCGGCGGGATCGCCCAGGCGGCCAGCGGCAACGGCGCGTCGATCGTCTACACAGCGAACCCGCCGCACCAGTTCGCGTTCGCGTCCCTGCCGTCGAGCTCGTCCCTGAGCAACCAGCAATACTGCGTGCAGACGTATGGCCTCAACTGCTACGCGCCGCAGGACATCCGCCAAGCCTACAACATCCCTGCTGACCTGACCGGCGCCGGTCAGACGATCGTGATCGTCGACGCCTACGGCAGCCCGACGATCCGCCAGGACCTCGCGATGTTCGACGCAGTCTTCGGCCTGCCGAACCCGACCTTGAACATCATCTACCCGGACGGCAAGCCGACGTTCAACGGGGGGCACGGCACCGTGGGCGCCAACCAGGTCGGCTGGGCGGAGGAGACGTCGCTCGACGTGGAGTGGTCGCACGCGATCGCGCCAGGCGCCACGATCGACCTCGTGATCGCGCCGACATCCTACGGCAACGCGCTGAACGTCGCGGAGCAGTACGCGGTGCAGAACCACCTCGGCAACGTCATGTCGATGAGCTTTGGCTCGCCGGAAGCCGCGATCGCCGGCGGCGGCAACAACCTCCAGCTGCAGCAGGCGGATCAGATCTACCAAGCGGCCGCGAAGGCCGGCATCAGCGTCTTCGCCTCGGCAGGTGACAGCGGCGCCTCGAACGGCTACCCGCAGGCGAACGCGCTCTTCCCGGCGTCCGACCCGTACGTCACGTCGGTCGGTGGCACGGACCTCTTCACGAACGCCGACGGCTCGTACAAGGGAGAGACGGTCTGGAACGACTCTGTGCCGAGCCTCTGCCCCTACGGCTGCAAGTACGGGCCGTTCGGCGCTACGGGCGGCGCCCCGAGCGCGGTCTTCACCGCGCCTTCCTACCAGCAGGCCCTCACCGGCCAGCAGATGCGATCGACGGCCGACGTCTCCTACAACGCCTCCGTGTACACCTCCGTTCTGGTATACCTCGGCTTCCTCGGCCCCAACAACGGGTTCTACTTCTTCGGCGGTACGAGCGAGGGCTCGCCCTCGTGGGCCGCGATCACGGCGCTCGCGGACCAGGCCGCGGGACACCCGCTCGGCTTCCTGAACCCGCAGCTCTACGCGATCGCGCAGAACCCGACCGAGTACGCCGCGGACTTCCACGACGTGACGGTGGGCAACAACGCGTTCAACGGCCCGGGTTTCAGCGCCCAGACCGGCTACGACATGCCGACCGGCCTCGGTTCGCCGAACGTCGCGAACCTGATCCAGACGCTCGCAGGCAAGTAGAGCATAGAACGCCAGGAGCCCCCGCCGTGCGGCGGGGGCTCCCCGTCATCTTCACCGCGGGAGCCGCTATGCCAAGCGCTCCCGGACCACGTGCTTGAGCAGTTTGCCGGTCGGGTTGCGCGGTAGGGCGTCGACGATCTCCAGACGGCGCGGATGCTTCTGGCTCGCGAGCAGAGGGCGCAGGAACTCCCGCAGATCCTCGAGCGCCAGGGCACTGCCCTCGTGCAGCACGACGACTGCGGTGACCGTCTCGCCCCAGTCGGGATGGGGCGTGCCGACGACGGCGGCGTCCGCCACGGCGGGGTGGCGCAGGACCGCCTCCTCGACCTCGTGCGGGAAGACGTTGTAGCCGCCAGACAGGATGAGGTCCTTCTTGCGGTCTAGCATCCAGTAGTAGCCCTGCGCGTCGCGCACGGCCATGTCGCCCGTGTAGATCCAGCCATCGCGCAGTGTCTGCGCGCTCGCGCCGGGGTTCTTCAGGTAGCCGCGCATCGCGCTCTCCGTGCGCATGATCAGCTCTCCGGGCGTCCCCTGCGGTACGCCTTCCCCGCGCTCGTCGACGAGGCGCAGCTCGACGTTGATCGTCGGGTGCCAGCCCAGGGAGCCGGCGTGCTCGTTGTGGTCCTGGTCCTCCAGGGCCATGCCGTTCGGGCCGGACTCCGTCAGGCCGTAGACGCCCATCCAGCTGCCGCCGAAAGCTCTGCGCACGGCCTCTACCTGCTCTTTGGACATCGGGGCGCCGCCGTAGGAGAAACGGCGCATGCTGGAGAGGTCGTAGTGCTCCGGACCCGCACGCAGGGCCAGAAGGTAGGCGACCGGCGCCGCGAAGAGGTGTTGCGTCCTCTCCTGCTGGATCGTCTGCAGGAGCGCCGCCGGCTCGCGCGGGTTGAAGCTGTCGAGCACGACGCAGCTTGCGGTGGCGAGAGCGCCCATGAGAAAGAGGTTCAGGGGAGCGGAGTGGGTCAGCGGCATGGCGATCAGCACGCGCTCCGCGGGGCGCATGCCGAACTCGTAGGCGGCCATTGCCGCCGTTGCGCAGACGGCGGCATGGGTCATCAGCGCGCCCTTCGGGCTGCCGGTCGTGCCGGAGGTGTAGAGCACTTCCGCGTCGTCTTCCCCCGCCGGGTAGGGCAGGGCATCCACCGGATGCCCCGAGAGTTCCGTGGGGTCGAGCACGGCCATTCCAGCCTCCAGCAGATCCCGAAACGGCTTCGCCGCAACGACGGCCCGCGCCTCGGCATGCGCGAGCAGGCTGGTGATCTCGGCCCCGGTCAGGCGAGGGTTCAGCGGCACCGCGACCGCGCCAAGGCGCAGGATGCCAAGGAGAGCGACCGGGAAGTCGATGCTGTTCCCGATCAGCAGTGCGACGCGATCGCCCGGGCGGACGCCCTGACGGTGGAGCGCCGCGGCCGCAGACAGCG
>JAJYTV010000337.1 GCA_021792885.1 Bacillota bacterium | reverse complement strand
ACTCGCCGGCCTGCAGCGCGGCACGCTCGTCCTCGGCACGATGCCGACCGTCACCGCGCACCTCATCCCGACTGCGATCAAATCCTTCCGCCGCGCCTTCCCCGGCGTCGACCTGCGGGTCGTGGAGTCCCGCGCGAGCAGCGTCGTCGAGGGCGTGATCGCGCACCGCCTCGACCTCGGCGTCGTGACGGACGCGGAAGCGAACGGGCAGATCGAGATCGAGCCCCTGCTGAGCGAAGAACTCTTCGCGATCCTGCCGGTCGACGACCCCCTGGCAGACCGCGAGGAACTCGACATCTCGGACCTGCGCGAGCGCCCCTTCATCGTGCTCGAATCCGGCTTCAGCCTGCGCGCCGTGCTCTGGGAGATCTGCCGCGAGGCCGGTTTCGATCCCCGCATCGCGCAGGAGATGTCGAGCGTGCAAGCGATCAAGGGCCTCGTCGAGATCGGCATGGGCGTCAGCCTCGCGCCGCGCCTTTCGGTCGAGCTCGAGGAGCGCCTGGGCCTGCTGCGCGCCCTGCCGCTGCGCACCCATCCCTACCGCCAGCTGCAGATCGTCACGGCGAAGAGCTCCTACCTCTCGCGTTCGGCCCAGGCCTTCATCGGCATCTGCCTCGCGACGGCGAAGCAGTCGCTGCAGGGGTTCCCGCCCCCCGACGGAGACGAAGAAGAGGAATAGCCTGCTCGCCTGCGAGCGCGATGAGGCGCAGGACCTTCCACTTTCGTCCTCTGAAAGTGTCCCGCATGCCGCGCCCCCGCGTTCTCCTCCCGCGGAAAGTAAAGCGATGCGCGGCGCCGGTAAAGGCGCCGCGCATCGGTTGTCGAGAGGAGTCGTCAGCGCCCAGGAGAAGCGTGCGCCCGTAGGAGGTGCAAAAGCATGATCGGAAGGACCCCGGGTTCCTGGATCGGGCGACTGGCCATCGGCGGCGCATGTCTCATCCTGCTTGCGGCGGGCGGCACCGCCGCATCGGCCGCCGCGTCGGGCACCGGTGCGGCGCACAAGCCCCAGTGGGTGGCCACGCCGCCGTTCCGCGTGCGCGGCAGTGCGACCGCCACCTACCAGAGCGGTTACGCTCCGGCGCAGATCCGCGACGCCTACGGACTCAACCAGATCTCCGAGACGGGCGCCGGCGAGACGATCGCCATCGTCGACGCGTACGGCAGCCCCACGATCCAAAGCGATGTCGCGACGTTCGACAGCCAGTTCAACCTCCCGGCGGTGAACCTTACCATCGCCTACCCGAGCGGCAAGCCGAACAAGACGGACGGCGGCTGGGCGCTCGAGACGTCGCTCGACGTGGAGTGGGCCCACGCCATCGCGCCCGGCGCCCACATCCTGCTGGTCGTCGCCCCGTCGGCCAGCACGTCGGACCTCGTCGCCGCGATCGACTACGCGACGAGCCAGGGCGCCCAGGTCGTCTCGAACAGCTGGGGCGGCTCGGAGTTCTCCTCGGAGACCTCCTACGACAGCCACTTCCAGCACGCGGGCGTGGTCTACGTCGCCTCGGCCGGCGACACCGGCGGGGCGATCGAGTGGCCCGCAGCATCCCCGTACGTGCTTGGCGTCGGCGGCACCACGCTGACGGTGAACGGCACGTCCGGCGCCTACAGCTACGGCGGCGAGACCGCCTGGTCGAGTTCCGGCGGCGGCCTCAGCCAGTACGAGTCCCGCCCGGCCTACCAGAACAACTGGCAGTCGGTCGTCGGCAGCCAGCGCGGCATTCCCGACATCGCCTGGGACGCGAACCCCAGCACCGGCGTCGCTGTCTACGACAGCACGCGCTATGAGGGGCAGTCGGGATGGTACGAGGTCGGCGGCACCAGCGTCGGCTCGCCGAGCTGGTCGGCCCTCGTGGCCCTCGTCGACCAGGGCCGCGCAACCCCGCTCTCGACCGAATCCGGCACCGGCAACATCCTCAACGACCTCTACACGCTCGCCGGCGCCACCGGCAGCGCAGGCTACACCGCGGACTTCCACGACATCACGGGCGGCAGCAACGGAAACCCGGCGCTGCCCGGCTACGACCTCGTCACAGGCATCGGTTCACCGCAGGCCCAGAACCTCGTTCCCGCGCTGATCAGCGACACGAACTAGCACAAGCGGACCTGGGGCCGTCTCCGCTGCTCTAGGCAGCCGGGGACGGCCCCACGTCGCGTTTCGGGGCGCTCACGGCTGGCGCCGCAGCACCTCGAGCAGCCGCTCGTATTCCGCCTGGTCGATCTCGCCGCGCGCGAGCCGCTCGCGCAGGATCTCCTCGGCGTGTGCGTGGTCGGGTCCATAGCCGTAGGGTCCGCCCCAGCCGCCGTAGCGCCAGTAGCGCCGACGCCAGCCCCAGCCCCAGCCGCCCCAGAACATCCGACTCAGGAAGATGGCAAGGAAGATGAAGAAGATCCAGCCAAAGCCCCAACCGCCACCCCAGCCGTACCACATGCGCGCGGCCTCCCTTCCGTCGCGTCCAGCATAACCGCCGCCTGTGGATGCGCGTTGGACCATTTGTGGCGATCTTGTGGAGATCGCCTGCGCGAGCGGCGGCCAGCAGGTCGCGCGGGGTTCCTGGGCCAATTCTACTCCCATGGCGAACGAACGCATCCTCGTCGCGGAGGACGAGGCGACGCTGCGAGCGGTCACGTGCGACTACCTCGCGAGCGAAGGCTACCGTGTGATCCCCGCCGCCGACGGCGAGGAGGCGCTGCGGCTCTTCGCCGCCGAGCGGCCCGACCTCGTACTGCTCGACTGGATGCTGCCCGGCCTCTCCGGCCTCGAGGTCGCGCGGCGCGTGCGCGCGCAGGCGGGCACCCCGATCATCATGCTCACCGCACGCGGCGAGGAGCCCGACATCATCGTCGGACTCGAACTCGGCGCGGACGACTACCTCGTGAAGCCCGTGAGCCTGCGCCAGCTCGTCGCGCGCGTGCGCGCCGTCTTGCGCCGCTCCGGCGCACAGGCGCAGGCGGAGGACGCCGTGACGCTCGGCTCTGTGCGCGTCGACTTCCTCGGG
>JAJYTV010000336.1 GCA_021792885.1 Bacillota bacterium | reverse complement strand
CCACGAGGAGTCGGTGGAGCGCCTGCGCGCCTCGGGCATCCCGATCGGACAGCCCTGGGAGCTGCGGGAGATCCTCGGGAAAGGGCATGTGGAAGCCGCCGTGATCGGTCCCTGCGGGTCGGATGCGCAGGAGACGGTCGAGGTCGACGAAGTGCTGATCTGCATCGGCTTCTCGACGGACCTCGGCCCGATCAAGGGCTGGAACCTCCCGATCCGCGGCGGGCAGATCCAGGTCGACTGGGGGATGAAGACCCCGCTCGAAGGGGTCTTCGCCGCAGGCGACGTCGTAACGTATCCCGGGAAGACCAAGTTGATCGCCCTGGGCTTCGGCGAGGTGGGGATGGCCGTCGACAGCGCCGTTCACTACCTCTTCCCCGAGCAGCGCATCACGACCAAGCACAGTTCGGACAGGGGGTTCTGAGGATGGCGCTTCTCGTCTCCACCACGTTCGAGATTCCCGGTCGGCAGGTCGCGGAGTCGATCGGCACGGTGTTCGGCGTCGTCGTACGCAGCCAGGGGCTGGGCGGCAACCTGCTCGCATCGCTGCGCAGCCTGGGCGGCGGAGAGATCCACGAGTACACGCGGCTTTTGGAGGACACGCGGCGCCAGGCCATCGACCGCATGCTCGAGAACGCCCGCCAGGCCGGCGCCGACGCGGTGGTCGGGATGCGCTTCGACTCGTCGGAGATCGGGCAGACGATGACCGAAGTCGTCGCCTACGGCACCGCGGTCAAGTTGCGGGGACAGGGCTGAGGCCAAAAGGCGGGAACGGCATGCGAAACCGTTGGCTGCTCGGAATCGGGATCGTCCTCCTCGCGGTCGGGGCGGCGTTCTTCGCTGCGAGCGGGAGCTTCCCGACACTGTATATCGCCTTCATCGGAGCGATCCTGATCCTGGCGGGGTTCCTCGTCGGCCCGCGCTACGGCGCGGAGATCACCGCTCCACCGGAGGGGTACCTGGCGACGGGCGAGACCTTCGTCGATCCCACGACACGCCGCACCATCGAAGTTTGGCAGCATCCGGAGACGGGCCATCGGGTCTACGTTCGGCGCGCCTGAGCGAGATTTCCGTTCGCAGATGCCCTGCGCGAAGGAATGTTCCTGCGCGCAGGGCATTTCTTATCTACCACATGGATTGCACGTGTGAAGGGAGTCACAAAGTAGGAGAATCTTGGCTTGCAGAGAAATGTACGAATCGCCTGGACAGTGGTTATCCCCACCTTCCTGCGCCGGCGTCGGCGCAGCCCTTGAGCCAGCGAGCGGTCGCTGACGACTGCACACCATCGCATCGAGCCTGCGAGGAGGAAGGGAGGGACGGGATCCTTGCCCCCGTTTCTGGGGTGCAGCGTTTCGCTCGCGGCCCGCGCGCCTGGAAGGAGGCGCACGGGAGGATCGGACCAGGCTGTGCAGGAGCCAGGAGGCCACAGTGCCGGAGGCGGACCTGCATACGGCGCAATCTCCACCGAACTTGTACGCGGATGAGAATGGACGCAACCATCCTGCTGTCTGGAGGGGGATTCTTCCCGTGGCCAAGGCAAATCCCGGCCCCTTGGGCCTCGCAGGTTTCGCGCTTACGACGTGGATGCTGAGCATGATCAATGCTGGCTGGTACAGTGCCGCGAACATGGGCATGGTACTCGCGCTGGCGCTCGCGTACGGCGGCCTCGCGCAGCTGGTCGCCGGTGTGCTCGAGTACCCGCGCGGCAACACGTTCGGAACGGTCGCGTTCTTCTCGTACGGTGCCTTCTGGCTCTCCTTCGCGTTCTTCGTGCAGTTCTTCTCGAAGGGCGTCGAGGGTACGTTCGTGGCCTGGTACCTGCTCATGTGGGGCATCTTCACGTTCTACATGTGGCTTGCGACCTTCAAGGGCGACCGCATCATCATGCTGGTCTTCCTCGCCCTGTGGCTCACGTTCGTCCTGCTCGCGATTGGCAACTTCGGCGTGTCGGGCTTCGTGCAGATCGGCGGTTACGTCGGGCTGATCACGGCCATCCTCGCCTTCTACGGATCGGCGGCGGGCGTGATCAACGAAGCGACGGGTCGGGTCGTGCTGCCGGTCGGGTCCCCGAGCAAGGCTGCATAGGGATCGGTCGCACCCGCGGGAGCCGGACCGGGCACTGCCCGGTCCGGCTCCTGCTCATTGAGGACGGCCGTGCATCGCACCCATGCGGCCCGCGTAGCATGACCCATCGCAGAGCACGGGGGGAGCGCCGCTATCGCTGCGAAGGTCCTTGGCGCGCTGCAGCTCGCGCGGCCGATCCGGCTCACCGTCTGGTCACTAGGCTCTATCCTGCTCGGAGCCTCGCCGCAGACTTGCGACTCGGGGCATTCTCGCCGGGCGACGTCGATGCGGCGCTCGGCTGGTACCAGGACGCCATCCGAGCGCCATCGGCTCGATCTCTGGGCCTTTTGACCGTCGAGGGAGGATGGCGCATGCATGAAGGCCGCAGCGACGGCGCTCTTGCGTCGATGGAGGTCAAGGAGCCGTTTCGCCGGCCGCAGAGCCACCGCTAGCGCCGGCGAGGCGATGATGCGGCGCGCAGCGTGAGCGAGCGCGCGTGCAGTTGCAGTCCTTCGAGCTCCGCGAGGCGGGCGGCGAGGGAGAAGAGGTCCGGGTCGACCTCCGTCGCCTCTGTGACGGAGAACGTGCGCAGGAAGTGGAGCTTTGTCAGGCCGGAGAGGGCGCGGGCGCTCTGCGAGGTGGGCAGCACGTGCGTCGGGCCCGCGGCGTAGTCGCCGAGGGCGGTCGGGGTCTGCGGCCCAACGAAGACCGAGCCGGCCCGCACTCCCTGGATCCACGGGGCAGGATCCGCAACGAAGAGTTCGAGGTGCTCCGCGGCCCAGGCGTCCGCCGCGGCGATCGCCTGCAGGCGATCGGGCTCGAGGAGGGCACTCGCGTGCGCGAGGCTCTCCTGCACCACCGTCGACGCCTCAGCCCCTGCCGAGAGCTCCTGCGCGACCGCCTCGATCACCCCTTCCGCGAGGGCCAAAAGCGCCACCTCCG
>JAJYTV010000335.1 GCA_021792885.1 Bacillota bacterium | reverse complement strand
TACGGATCGGGGGAGGCGCTTATCGCAGCGACGTCGCCTCGAAGGCCTGAATGTCGTCGTCGACGGGGACCACCAATTCGGGCGTGATGTGCTGATGCTGGTCCGCAGTCAGGTGCACGGCGGTTCCGTAGCAGATGAAGGCGAGGATGTGATGCGAGTGCCCGAGCGGTCCGTCGATGATCGAGACGTCCAGCACCCCGCTCGCACCCGCGTTCATCGCTTCGCGCTGCATCAGCTCCATCGCTTCCTCCCGGGCGCTCTGCAGGGCCTGGGTGAGGCTGGTGAGCTCGACGCTTTGCGATGTCTGCGCGATCACCTGACGGGCACTGCGCAGCGGCGAGCCGACGAAGCTCGCGCCGGCCACGAGGTCGAGCGGTTCCCAACCGGCGCGGCCGAGCAGAACGAAGTCCCGCACCGACAGGTCGGTGGCAAAGGGACGCCCGACGCGCGGCGCTTGTGACATCGAGCGGACGGCCGTTCCGGTGAGCGCGACGAGCGCGCTCGTCTGCTCGATCTCGACCTCGACGTCGACGCCGACGATCCCGGCGCCGCCCGAGCGTGCACATTCGTGGCGCAGACGGTCGGCAGCCCTTCCGAACGCATCGACCACGGCCTGGGTGGCAGAGGGGATGGCGATCGGACCGCCTTGGCCGGCGGGGATCATGAAGGTGCCATAGGGGATTGCCTGGAGGGACGTGCCCGTCACGAGATCGACGGGCTCGTAGCCGGCACCGTGGATGAGCAGGGACTCATCGATTGTGAGGTCCGAGGTCACCGAGCGCGTCTTTGCACCCGGACGGTTCGCCAGCGCGGCGACCGCGCGCTTGAAGTCGTCGCTCATCGCTTCGCCAGGCGCAGGACGGGCCGCGGTGGCGGGACGGGCTCGAAGTCCTTGAAGCGCCGCACGCGGTTGCCGCGCAGGGTGACGTCGATGTGTGGACCGCCGGCCGTCTCTCCGCGCACGACGGAGAGATCTGCGGCGTGGAGGGCATCGCCGTCGAGCTGGCGGCGAAGGTTCTCGCGCGCCGTGGAACGTGCCGCATCGTGGGCACGCGAGACCTGGTCGATCTCGCCGCCCGGTGCGTTCCCCCAGGTCCACGAACCGCCACGCAGCTGGTACTCGGTGACGCAGGACGCATTCACGGCGACGGAGACGAAAGCCAGCGCGATCGAGACGGGCGCGTAGCCTGCTTCGACGAGCTTGTTGAGCTTCTGCCCGGCGAGGAACGTGGTGAAGGGGGTCGGCGGTGGCGCGATCCCCTCGACGGCGACGGCCGTGCCCGAGAGCGTGTACTCATAGGCCATGCTCTCGGGGCGGTGCTGCGCGCGCTCGACGATGCCGATGACGCCGTGCGCATGGAGGCGCTTTGCCTCATCGACGAGGCGAGCAAGCGCACCGGTGAACGCCGTGGCCCAGGCTGCCTCGATCCACGTCTGCTCGTAGTTCATGCCATAGGGCTTGTGGTCACCCGAGACGTAGCCGTGCGGGCAGTTGAACTGTTCGACGTAGCCCGAGAGGCGGTAGCCCGAAAGCGAGTTGCCCTGGATCGCGGCGGCGAGGCCGCCGAAGCTCCACGACACCACGGTGCAGCCCTGGACGAAGGCGATCGGCTCCAAGCCGGCCCCGAGGCATGCCGCGAAGTCGTTCGTCGAGAGCCCAGATGACCAGGCGCCCTGCTCGGCGCTCGGTGCGGCGCTCATTGGTCGAGGGAGATGATCGTCTGCGGCGACGGAGCGCCGGTTGCTCCCTCGAGCGAGGCGACGGCCGTGCCGAGGGCGAGGAACTCGATCGTGTGGCTTCCCCACATGTGCGACTTCTCGACCAGCCTGACCTCGACGATGCCGGTCGCGTGCAGGGTGTTCGCCTCGTCTTGCATGCGTGTCATCGCCAGTTCACGTGCGTCGTAGAGGGCCTGGGTGAAGTTCACGAGCTCGGCATTGTTGCCCATCTGGGTGACGGCTTGGCCGATGCCGCGATGGGCGATGTGGTAGACGCAGGACCCCATCACGAGACCGAGCGGGATGTGCCCGACGCGCCGCAGCGTCCAAAAGCCCTGGCCCGAGAGGTCCGAGGTGAACGGCTTGCCTTCAGCGTTGCGGTAGGAGCGGCCGTCCTCGGCCTTGATCGCCGTGCCCATCGCGATGAACTCCGCCGAGTCCTTTCCGAACTCGTAGTAGTTGACGTCCAGGCGGACGCCGACCACGCCGTCGGCGCCGAGCGCGATGGCCTCTTCCTCCATGCGGGTCATCGCGAGCTCTCGGGCGGCATACATGGCCTCGCTGAGCTTCACCAGCTCCTGGCTCTTGCTCCAGTTCCGGGTCTGCAGCCCGATGTGATAGATCGACGAGCCCATGACGAAGCCGAGCGGGTGGAAGCCGGCATCCTTGATCAGCAGGAACTCATTGACCGACAGGTCCGAGGTGAACAGACCGTGCTCGAGTTCTTCGAGCCGGCGCCCGGCGTCTTTTGGGAGATCTGCGGGAAGCACATCGGGCTGGTCTGACATGAACTGCCTCCAATCACGCGCGCCCTGAGGACTGAGGAACAGACCAGCCCGCAGCGCGACGGCGTTCGGTGACGGATGGGAACTCCGGCTCTCCGTCGACGGTACCTACCGCGATCCCCTCGCGCTGAGCCGGAGCCGAACGCGATGGCACTGCCAGGGTAAAAACACGCGAGCCGATGGTACCGCCGTGCGAGCGCGGATCTCGGTCGCGTCCCGAAGTCGACGACGCGGGCAGATCCGTGCCCCCGGCGCGAGGCGGCTCCAGGTGGGTTGCGATGCTCAGCGCGCCATGTCTCGTCCCGCGATGCCCCGTCCCGCGATGCCCCGTCCCGCGATGGCGACGTCGCGCGATGGCGACGTGGCCGACAAGATCGTCCAGGGCTTCGCACGGTGCTCACGGCACTCCAAGAACCGCTGCGCGACCTCCTCGCCGTGCCTGTTGGCGTCTCTGCCTGGCCGGGCGTCGGGGGGCGCGAACCCCGCCTCCCGGCGTGAGGAAC
>JAJYTV010000334.1 GCA_021792885.1 Bacillota bacterium | reverse complement strand
CTCCGTGGTGCTGGACGAGTCTTCGATCCTCAAGAACGAGGCCGGCGAGTACCGCAGGGCTCTCACCGAACAGTGGGCGCAGACCAAGTACCGGCTCTGCTGCACAGCCACACCCGCACCGAACGACATCGCCGAGATCGCGAACCATGCAGAATTCCTCGGCGTCGCGACGCGGGCCAGCATGCTCGCGGCATACTTCGTCCACGACGACGCAGGTTGGAGACTCAAGGGACACGCGCAGGAGCCATTCTTTCGCTGGCTTGCGTCATGGTCTATGGCGATCCGCAAGCCATCAGATCTCGGCTACGACGACGCCGGATACGACCTGCCGACGCTGAAGATCGTGCCGCATTGGATCGAGGCGGAGATCCCGGCGAGCGACGGCGAGCTATTCCACGGCGGACTTCGCGGCATCGGTGATCGTTCCAAGGTGCGCAGACACACCACGCAAGCTCGCGTAACAGAGGCCGCGCGTCTGATCAACGAGGCACCAGGCCAGTGGATTGCGTGGACTGGTCTGAACGATGAGGGGCGCAGGCTTCATGCACTGGTCCCAGACAGCGTGCTCATGGAGGGCAGAGATACGCCCGACGAAAAGCAGGCTGCGCTCGAAGCCTTCCAGGACGGACGCACACGCGTTCTGCTCAGCAAGGTCAAGATCGCCGGGTTCGGGATGAACCTGCAAAACGCACACCAGATGGCGTTCGTCGGGCTGAACGACTCCTGGGAGGGATGGTATCAGGCCATCCGTAGGTGCTGGAGATTCGGGCAGACGGAGCCCGTCTCGGTGCATGTCGTCCTGAGCGAAGCTGAGCGCCCGATCTACGAGAACGTGCAGGACAAGGAGCGGGAGGCGAGACAGATGCAAGACCGACTCGTAGAGCACATGGCGGCCTACGAGCGCGAGGAGTTGCGCGGTGAGACGGCGGCGCAAGACTACCGCACCGACGAAGCCACAGGAGACGGATGGCGGTTGATGCTCGGGGACAGCGCAGAGAGGCTTGCGGAGGTAGAGCCGGACAGTGTTGGGCTCTCAGTGTACAGCCCGCCGTTCATGAGCTTGTACGTCTACTCGCCAACCGAACGCGACATCGGCAACAGC
Source organism: Bacillota bacterium (assembly GCA_021792885.1). Classification (GTDB taxonomy): domain Bacteria; phylum Bacillota; class Sulfobacillia; order JAJZYS01; family JAJYTV01; genus JAJYTV01. Next base: position 1,910 of record JAJYTV010000334.1, on the reverse strand, counting down.
GAGACCCCCGAGGAGTTCTTCGCGCACTATCGCTTCGTGATCGACCACCTCCTGCGCGTGACGATACCGGGGCGCATCACCGCAGTCCACTGCGCCCAGGTCGCGGCCATGAAGGAGCGAGACGGCTGGATCGGCATGAAGGACTTTCGCGGCGACCTGATCCGGGCCTACGTGGATGCGGGCTGGATCTTCCACGGCGAAGTGACGATCGACAAGGACCCGCAGGCGCAGGCGATCAGGACGCACGCCAAGGGGCTCCTCTTCACGCAACTTCGCAAGGATGCCTCTTGGATGCGGCCGGCGATGGCCGACTACATTCTCCTGTTCCGCAAGCCAGGCGAGAACCCGGAGCCGGTGAGTCCCGACATCACAAATGACGAGTGGATTGAGTGGGCGCGGCCGGTTTGGTACGGCATCCGCGAGAGCGACACGCTGAACGCCGCAGAGGGCCGAGAGGACGCAGACGAGCGGCACATTGCCCCCTTGCAGCTTGGCACCATCGAGCGCGTCATCCGCCTTTGGAGCAACCCTGGGGACCTAGTGCTCTCGCCCTTCGCCGGCATTGGCAGCGAGGGGTACATGGCGGTGAAACTCGGCAGGCGGTTCGTCGGGATCGAACTCAAGCCGTCCTATTGGCACACGGCGGGCAGGAACCTCGGGCGGGCGGTCGCGGAGAAGGATCAAGGGACGCTCTTTGAGGCGGTGCGGCCATGAGAGAAGCCGAGAGAGCGCGCGGCGTGATCGTGACCCTCCCCGATGGAACGAAACTCACATGGCCCATCGTCTGCGTCGACTTCGACGGCGTTCTCGCGGAGTACCACGGCTACCAGACGATGCATGAGCAGTTCCCTCCGCTAAAGGGAACGGGCGGTCGCAATCTCCTCTACTGTCTACACCACTACGAGTACACGGTCGTCATCCACTCGGCGCGGCCCAAGGCCGAAATCGAGGCGTGGCGCGCGAGACACGACCTCGCGGAGTTCGTGAGCCTCGTGACGAGCGAGAAGGTTCCTGCGGTTGCTTACGTCGACGACCGAGCAGTCCGGTTCCACCCCTCCATGAGCACGTCAGAGATCCTGGACGCGATCAAAGAGCCCGCGCACTGGGAGAGGACGCCATGACGTTCTGGCTCGGCGTGCTGGCGGCCTACGTCGTGCCTGCGGCCCTCCTCACGGCGTACCTGACCTGGAACCAGCTGCGCAACGCCATCGACGAGGGATACATCGCCATCACGAAGCATGTCGGGTTCATCCGCGCGGACGTGTTCGTGAAGATCGCGGACAAGATCCGCGTCCGACACTACCTCGCAATCACACCACGCTGGCGGCTCCTGTGGACCAAGCGCGGCGGAAAGCGCGCAAAGGCGGTGCAGTCATGAGCGCGACGCGCACGTTCGGCGAGGTGTTCGCCGGGGTCGGCGGGCTAGGACTCGGGCTGGAGCGCGCGGGATGGGAGCCGCGCTGGCAGATCGAGATCGAGCCCTATCCGCAGAGCATCCTGCACAAGCGATGGCCCGACGTGCAGCAGTTCGGGGACATACGAGAGGTGGTGGAGCGGATGGAGAGGGGTGATGCCACTGGAAGCCTGCCCGGCGAAGTCGACCTCATCGCCGGAGGCTTCCCGTTACACCCTGCCAGGACATCTCCAACGCTGGAAAGCGAGCGGGTATCACGGGCAGTCGCAGCGGCCTTTGGGTCCAAATGTACCGGCTCATTCGCTTTCTGCGACCTCGATACGTCCTCATTGAGAACGTGGCAGCTCTCCTTGGACGGGGAGCCGACACCGTACTCAGCGACCTTGCCGCGGGCGGGTATGATGCTGCGTGGCAAATTATATCGGCTTCGTCCGTGGGTGCCCCACACCAAAGAGAGAGGGTCTTTGTTGTCGCGTGGCCACTGGCCGAAACCATC
>JAJYTV010000333.1 GCA_021792885.1 Bacillota bacterium | reverse complement strand
CTGCGGCTCGTCCTGCCGGAGGGTGGGCGCCTCGGCATCGTCGGCAGCAACGGCAGCGGCAAGACGACCCTCTTGCGCGCGCTCGCGGGGGAGATCGCGCCGGACGACGGAGAGGTGTTGTGGGCGATCGGGGCGCGCCTCGGCTACTTGCGCCAGGAGGTGCGCATCGAGGGCGAGACGCCGCTCGACGCGCTCTTGCGCCTGCGGGGCCAGACGATCTACACCGCACGCCGGCTCCTCGCGCGCCACCTCTTCACAGGGGAGCAGATCGATACCCCGATCGCGGCGCTCTCGGGCGGGGAGCGCAGCAGGCTGGCGCTCGCCGTACTGGTGGCCCAGGGCGCGAACGTCCTCCTGCTGGACGAGCCCACGAACCACCTCGACCTGCCGGCCCAGGAGGAACTTGAGGCAGCCCTCGCCGCGTTCCGCGGCACCGTCCTGCTCGTGAGCCACGACCGCGCGCTGCTGCAGAGCGCGGTCGACCGCTGGCTCGTGTTGGAGGAAGGGGGCGGCTGGTCGCTCGTGCGCGACTGGCAGCACGTGCTCAGCGCCCCGCAGGCTGCGGAGGCCGCGCCGGTGCAGAAGGCGGGGCGCGCCCTGGAGGCTCCGCAGCGGCCGCGTCGCCTCGAGCGGGCGGAACGGGCACAGCAGCGCCAGGAACTCTCGCACGCCGAGCAGGCGATCGCGGCGCTCGAGGCGGAGCGCGCGGCGCTCGAGGAGGCGCTGCAGGAGGCGTTCGATCCAGGGCGCAGCGAGCAGCAGGCACGCCGCTACTCGGCGGTCCTTGAGGAACTCGAAGGCCAGTACGCGCGTTGGGCGGAGATTTCGGAGCAGGTGGAGTCGCAGTCCGGCAAGGACTAGCGCGTCAAGGCGCAGAGAGCAGGTCTCGCACGCCATGTGCGTCGACCTGCAGCATCAGGTTGTCGAGGAGCCGCGTGCCCCCGACCCGGGCCGCCACCGCGACTAGCACGTGGCCTGCGACCGCATCGCGCGGCTCCAGGGTGTCGGCGTCGACGACAGCGGCGTAATCCATCTGCACCGAGGGGTCAACGCGCAGGACCTGCGCCATCGCGTCCTCGACCGCGGCGCACCGGCGCTCCCCAGCTTCGAGCAGCGCGCGCCCTGCGTGCAGGGACTGCAAGAGCCGACGGGCCGAGAGGCGCGCGGGCGCGTCGAGGTACACGTTGCGCGAGCTCATCGCGACGCCGTCCATCTCGCGGACCGTGGGTACGACGTGCACCTCGAGCGGCAGGCGGAGGTCTTGCACCATGCGCCGCACGATCGCGACCTGCTGGCCGTCCTTCTGGCCGAAGTAGGCGATGTCGGGCTGCACGATCGAGAAGAGCTTCAGCACCACGGTCGCGACGCCCTCGAAGTGCGTCGGCCGCACCGCCCCCTCCAGCGTGTGCGAGAGGGTGGGCAGGGAGACCCGCGTCGCCATGGGCTCGGGGTACATCTCCTCGACGCTCGGGGTGAACGCCGCGTCGACGCCTGCGGCCGCGAGCATGCCGAGGTCGCGCTCAAGGTCGCGCGGGTAGCGCGAGAAGTCCTCGTTCGGCGCGAACTGCAAGGGGTTCACGAAGATGCTGACGACCACGAAGTCGCACTCGCGGCGCGCCGCCTCGCAAAGGGCGATGTGCCCTGCGTGGAGGTAGCCCATCGTCGCTACGAAACCGACCTTGCGCCCTGCGGCGCGCGCGCTGCGCACCGCCTCGCGCAGGCCTACGATCGTGGTGTGTTGGACCAAGTCAGCGGGCGCCTCCGTAGGGGTTGATCTCGGTGCCGTCGTCACCTTCCTGGATGGCGTGGCGCTTCTCCACCTGACGCATCGCGGCGAGCACCTCGGCGCCTGCCGCACCGAGCGACGTCGCGTGCTCGGCGGAGGGGAACGTGCCCGCGCGCACCTCCTGCGCGTAGGTCTCGGCCGCACCGCGGATCGCCTGCCCGACCTCCGCGTAGCGCCTTGTGTGCTTGAGCACGCCGCCTTCGTCGAGGCCAACCATGTCGTGCAGCACGAGCACCTGCCCGTCGCAGCCTGCGCCGGATCCGATCCCGATCGTCGGGATGTGCAGGCGGGAGGAGATTTCCGTGGCGACCTCGTCCGGCACCAGCTCCAGCACGATGCCGAAGGCACCGGCCGCCTCGAGCGCGAAGGCGTCCTCCATCAGGCGGGCCGCGGCCTGCGCCGTGCGGCCCTGCACGCGATGGCCAAGCGCGTGCACCGACTGCGGGGTGAGGCCGATGTGGCCCATGACGGGGATGCCGATCTGGACAAGGCGGCGCACCGTGGGGGCGATGTCGACGCCGCCCTCGAGCTTGATGGCCTGCGCGCCGCCCTCCTGCATCAGCCTGCCGGCGTTGCGCAGGGCTTCCTCCGCGCTCACCTGGTAGGTGAGGAAGGGCATGTCCGCGACGACAAGAGCCTTCTCCACCGCCCGCGAGACCATGCTCGTGTGGTAGGTCATCTCCTCGAGCGAGACCGGAAGCGTGGTGGTCCGCCCTTGCACGACGTTGCCCAGGCTGTCGCCGATCAGCACGCCGTCGACTCCCGCGGCGTCCACGAGGCGAGCCGTCGGGTAGTCGTAGGCGGTCAGCATGGCGATCTTCTCGCCGCGCTCCTTGCGTTCGAGGAATCCCCGGGCGGTCATGCGCTTGGCCAACGGTTCCCCACCTCCCAAAGCAGTTGCGAAAATTCTTCGAAGCAGGCCGCTCCGGGACTTCCCTTCTCGGCCGAGAGGCGCGCGAGCACCGGGAGGAAGGCGGCGTAGAGATCCTTCGGCTGGCCCTGTAGCGCCATGAGGTGGCGGCGCACGGTATCGACGTCCCCGCGCTCCACGGCGCCCGTGAGGGCCTCTGGGATCCCGACCGCCGCGACGTTGCGCACGGTCCCTTCGGCGAGGGGAAGAAGGAGCGCAAGGGCTGCGCTGCGCTCGCCGGCCGCCGCGTCCGGACCTGCGGCCGCCTCCGCGGCCAGTGCGAGCAGCCCGACGAGCGCGTTGCTCGCGAGGGCGGCGG
>JAJYTV010000332.1 GCA_021792885.1 Bacillota bacterium | reverse complement strand
CGTACGGGATGCAATCGTCCCGCCTTCTCCCAGCGATACACGGTGCGTGCGGTTATGCCGAGACGCTCCGCGACCTGCCCGGTGGAGAGCATCACTTCATGGTTCATATTCCCATCCTACCGTGGCTACCCCCTTTGTCAAGAAGTGTCAGGGACTTCGTGACACTCGTCCGCGCGGCGCAAGGGTCGGCGAATTCTTCTGGCAGGCGACGACGTACTTGCCGCTGCTGCGGCCCGCCGCGAGCAGGTCGTGCGCGGCGGGGATGTCGTCGAGTGAGGGCACCTCGGTGACCGCGACGTGCAGCTTCCCCTCCCCGAGCAGCCCCAGAACCCGTCGAAGGGCCGTTGCGACGCGCTCTGGCGCGGCCTCGGCGAGACGGCGGATGCTGAAGCCGCCGATGCTGATGTTCCCGCCGATCAGGCGGCCGAGGGGAGGCAGCGGGGCGAACTCCCCGCCGCCGGCGTTGCCGAAGAGCACGATGCGGCCGCCGGGAGCGATCAGATCCAGGTCCGTCGCAAGGAGGCCGGTACCGGTCGGATCCAAGATGACGTCGACGGGACCGCCGGCCGCCGCGCGCAGGGCGGCTGCAAGCCCTTCACCACGGGTGATCGCGGCGTCCCAGCCGTCGCGCAGGGCAGACTCCACCTTCGCCTGTCGGCCGACGGTCCCGACCCGCAGGCCTCCTCCGAGAATCGGTGCAAGGCGAGCGACGGCGCTGCCTACGCCGCCGCTCGCGGAATGCATCAGCAGGCGCTCGCCCGGTCGCAGGCGCGCGGCGTCCGTCAACAGCAAGAGCGCCGTCGTGAGCATCAGGGGCGCCGCAGCTGCGGACTGGAAGGGAACCGCGTCCGGCAATGGCGCGACGAGGGATGCTTGCGCGACGGCGATCTCCGCAAGGCCGCCGCCGAAGGTGAACGCCGCCACGCGCGTCCCGACGGGAAAGCCCGTGACCCCGTCCCCGATCGCGCGGATCGTGCCCGCCACCTCGTAGCCGGGCGCGTACGGCCAGGACGGGACGTAGCCCGGATCTCCGCGGCGCGCCATCACATCGATGAAGTTGATGCCTGCACAGGCGACGTCGATGCTCACTTGGCCGGGGCCGGGAAGGGGCTCCTGGATATCCTGCACCAGCGTCTGGTCAGGTCCCTTCGATGGCTCGATCATCAGCAGTGTGCGCAAGCCGCCACTCTCCTTCGATGTTCGTAGTAACTACAAAGAAGGTACCACATGTACAATATCCATGAAAGGAGTGGTGTGCATGGGCCGAACCCAGCGGCATCGTGCGACGCTCTACCATCCCGCCACTTCCGACCTCGATCTGCTCGATGTCCTGCATGCGCTCTCCGACGCGACGCGGATGAAGATCGTGCAGACGCTGATCGAAGACCCTGAACGGGCATGCGGGACCTTCCCCGTCGACGTCGCGCCCTCTACCCTCACCCACCACTTCCGCGTCCTCAGGGAATGCGGTGTCATCCGCCAGCGCGACGACGGCAACCGCCGCTACACAACGCTGCGGCGCGAGGATCTCGACGTGCGTTTCCCAGGGCTGCTGGACACCATCGTCGCAGCGTACGATCCGCTCCGGCGCCCGCCGCAGTGAGACGGAGCGCGTTCCCGCATCCGATGCGCCGGGAGTGTTCGCGATGAAGAACGAGATCGGACCCTCTGCGCTCCGGGCGCGCCTTCAGGAACTGCCCGGCCCCATTGCCGTCATCTGCCAAGCGTCTGCGCCGCCGCCCGTCGACGGGATCTCCAAGCCGCCGAAGCCGGGCGGGTACCGCGACAGCGGCGCCGACATCGCCTTCGCCCTCGCAAGATGGGGCGCGCAGGTCGTTACGCCCGGGCCCTCGCCCCGCCCCACGCAGGACGACGATTGGACGTTTGGGGACTCGCCCGAAGAGCTTCACGCACTGCAGCGCCGGGGCGTCCGCGTGTTCTGGGCGAATACGACGGTCCACCCGAACCACCCGCTGTTCGCGCTGCGGGGGAACGTCTGGATCGTGGGGCAGAATCCGGAGGCCGTGCACCGATTCGAGGACAAGGGCGTCATGCACGACTGGCTGCGCAGGCGCGGCTTTCCCGTTCCCCGCCTCTGGCGCCTTGTCCTCGATGACGCGCTGGCTCTGCGCGAGCTGGGCCTGCAGGTAGGCGACCAGGCAATTCTCAAGCCCGTGCGCGGAAGGGGGAGCCAAGGCGTCACGCTGGTGGACGCCGGCGTGCTTGATGCCGCCCTCGCCGTCTTCGACCGTGAGCAGTTCGGCAAGGAAGTCCTGCTTGAGGAATACCTTCCTGGCGCGGAGGTCACGATCTCCGTGCTGCCGCCAGGGGAGTACGGCACCGAAGCGATGCAGCGGTGCGACCGACACTTTGCGCTTGCGCCCGTCGAACGGTTCGACCACCTGGAGGGGGTCATCCCGTATAGCGGTGTCGTTCCCGTCGCGCGCAACAGCCGCGTGGCGACGGATGTCAACCCAGCGCTGCAAGACCTCCTCGCAGTGGCGGAAGGGATCGCAGACTGCCTGCGCAGCCGCGCGGCCATCCGCGTCGATGCGCGCGTGGACCGGGCGGGGAGGTACCGCGTCATCGATGTCAACTTCAAGCCGAACATGACCGGACCTGGCCGCCCGGGACGGGAGGACCAGTCTTCCCTGGTCGCCCTGGCGGCCCAGGGCAGCGGGTGGTCGTTCGCCGAGCTCGTCGGGAACCTCGCCCTGCAGTGCTGGCGGGTGCGGCAGAGCTAGTCGTCAAGGTGGCATGGGAGAGAATCTCGGTTTCTGCTGTGCGCCGGCGTTTAGGGCATGGTGGTGGCTGCGCCGATCACCTGACGGTGCGGGCGTCCGCAACCCAGGCGGACGCCGCGGCGGAAGCCGCGGCCGCTACGTCTGAGCACAGCGTTAGAGACGCAAACTGGCGATCGGCGGTAATGCATGGCGGCGGGCGAGGCCACCCTCGCCCGCCGCCCGCGTCATGTGTGCTACGTCGTCCCGCGCTTCGTGCCGCTTTGGCTTCGCGAGGT